>JAAZUX010000092.1 GCA_018623955.1 Flavobacteriaceae bacterium
CTATTAAAACTCCAACCGCAGGAGGGCCCTACTCCATCCACCTCAAGAGCAACAGGGAATCTATTACATTAAAAAATATAATGGTGGGTGAGGTATGGTTGGCTTCCGGGCAGTCCAATATGGAAATGCCGATCAAAGGGTATGCTTCCGAGCCTATTAATGGTAATAACGAATTGATTCTACACTCCAAAAACTCCAATATCAGGATGTTTACGGTAAAGCGAAATTCAAGCATCCAACCGGCTGAGGATTGCATTGGTTCATGGCAAGAAGCGAATCCGGAAAACACCCCCAATTTCAGTGCAGTAGCTTATGTTTTCGCTCAAAAAATCAATCGTGTTTTGGATATCCCTGTTGGGATCATCCACAGCAGTTGGGGAGGGACTCCGGTAGAGGCCTGGACACAAAAAGAAGCAATGGACAAGGCCGTAACCGCAGAAGAAAAAAGCACATTCAGATACAATCAAGTTAAAAACAAACGGGAACAAGATGCTCCTTCTCAATTGTTCAATGGCATGATTCACCCTTTGTTGAATTACAATATAAAAGGAGTGATATGGTATCAGGGAGAATCCAACCGCAATCATCCGAAGGTTTACCAAAAGACATTTCCATTGATGATTGAAAATTGGAGGCAGTTGTGGAACAACGATCTAATGCCTTTTTATTACGTACAAATTGCACCCTATGGAAAATATTCCGGAGAGGTCAACAGTGCTCAACTAAGAGAAACACAACTCAAAACGATGGATCTGCTAGATCGGGTAGGGATGGCTGTTACCTTGGATATTGGCGAAAACCAAAGCATACACCCGGCCGAAAAGATCAAAGTTGGCGAAAGATTGTCCTATTGGGCCTTAGCAAAAGATTATAATATACAAGGGATTCAATTTTCCGGACCTGTTTATAAATCTCATAAAATTGATGGAGATAAAATCATGATTTCTTTTGACTACGCCTCTATGGGATTGTCAACTTATGGACAGCCTTTAAATAATTTTGAAATTGCAGGGACAGATGGTATTTATCACCCGGCAAAAGCTAAAATTCTGAGAAATGGAACACTGGAAGTTTTCTCAGAAAAAGTTAAAGATCCTAAAGAGGTCCGATACGGATGGAAGAATTTCCTTGTGGGAACCCTGTTCAATACTTTTGGTTTACCCGCGTCTTCTTTTCGTAGCGATAATTGGGAATAGTATAAAACGATATTCATGACTTATGTAAATAAAAAAATCAATTTTAAATACCGTTTGGTCGTCCTCTTTTCTGTTCTTTTTATACTTTATTCGTGGGGTCAGTCCAAATCCATATTGGTTGAAGCCGAGTCCTTCAACGAAAAAGGGGGATGGTTTATCGATCAACAATCCATGGATATTATGGGTTCCCCTTATTTGATTGCTCACGGGATGGGAACCCCCGTAAAAGATGCCCATACTACCGTCAAGTTTCCTGCAAAGGGAAATTATTATGTTTATGTCAGAACTAGAAACTGGACGGCTCAGTGGTCAGAATCAGCAGCGGGGAAATTTCAAATAAAGATCAACGATAATGTCCTATCAAAAACTTTTGGACAAGACCATAAGGATTGGCATTGGAATCCGGGGGGTAAAGTAAAAATTAGATCCAATGATGTAGCGATCAGCCTTCATGATTTAACAGGATTCAACGGACGTATCGATGCTATTTATTTTACTAAAAACAAAAATGATCTTCCCCCAAATGAATTGGCAGCATTAGACTCATTTAGAATTGAAAAACTGGGTTTAAATCAAAACCCCAAAACATTTAAGTTTGACTTCGTTGTTATTGGGGGAGGAATGGCGGGAACTTGTGCTGCTATATCGGCTGCCCGTCATGGTATGAAGGTGGCTCTTATCCAAAACCGCCCGATTTTGGGAGGCAACAACAGTTCAGAGGTAAGGGTTCATTTGGGTGCCAGAATCAACCTTGAACCTTATCCTGCTTTGGGTAACTTGGTAAATGAGATTGGCCCCCGAAGAGGAGGGAACGCTCAACCCAAAGACTACTATGAAGATCAGAAAAAACTCAATGCTGTTCGTAATGAATCTAATATTTCTCTTTTTCTGTATCATCATGCCAATGAGGTTATTATGAAAGGCAATTTGATCCAAAAGGTTTTGGCTGAAAATATGGAAACCGGGGAAAAATTGGCTTTTGAAGCTCCCTTGTTTGCGGATTGTACGGGTGATGGTACCATAGGATATTTGGCGGGAGCAGAATATCTCACCGGTAGGGAGAGTAAAGCGACTTTTAACGAACCCACTGCTCCTGAAGTTGCCGATAATTTAACCATGGGAATCTCCGTTCAGTGGTTTTCAGAAAAATCAAGCCAACCAACTGCATTCCCAGATATTGACTGGGGGTTGCCTTTGGATGATGAAAAATCATACACCATTACCAGAGGAGATTGGAATTGGGAAACAGGGATGGGTAAAGACATGATTCGAGAAGCAGAGTTCATTAGGGACTATGGGTTGTTGGTAGTTTTTTCCAACTGGTCTTATATTAAAAATCATCATGCAGAAAAACAAAAGTTTACGAATGAAAAGCTTCAATGGGTAGCCTATATTGGGGGTAAAAGAGAATCCAGAAGATTGGTTGGGGATTATGTTTTAACCGAAAATGACCTAACACAACAAAATTTTTTACCCGATGGTACTGCGCCCACTTCATGGAGTATAGATCTTCACTATCCCGACCTTCAAAATGAAAAAGATTTTAAGGGAGAAGCTTTCCGATCCATCGCTGAACACATTTCCATATATCCCTACCCCATTCCTTTTCGTTGTCTGTATTCCAAAAACATAGATAACCTGATGATGGCGGGTCGAGACATCAGCGTTTCTCATGTGACTTTGGGAACGGTGAGACTCATGAGAACTTGTGGTATGATGGGAGAAGTCATAGGTATGGCTGCATCGGTTTGTAAAGCAAAAAACACCTTGCCCAGGGGTCTGTACCAGAATCATTTTTCACTCCTAGAAGAGCTAATGCTCAAGGGCGTTGGAAAATCTGATTTACCCAAAATTCAAAATTATAACCTGGGGAGAACTTTAATGGAAACCAATGATTAGATGAGGAACTTTTTTTGTCTGTTATTCATTTTTTTATCGGGTACTGATGATTCTATAAAAGAGGAGGAACCCTTTTTTGAATTCGAAATCATTTCAGACAAAAACGGTCTTCCCGATTCCTATAAGGCCTATATCAAATCCCCGGTATGTGAAAAAGACAAATGCTATGATATTGAGATCATCATGCAGTGGGACCTTATGGGTAGATTCCGGGAATATGATACCCTTTCCGGTAAAGGCTTGACCAAATTGGATCATATTCCATTTACCACCGAAGACTACCAAAAATTGAAACTTTTGCTCAAAGACCCCAATTCTCCCATTGGTGCCTACAGAAAAGAAGAACTTATTCGAGACACTCGAAAATCTGAATTAGATGGGTTTACAGGAGCCACGATCAAAGAGATCAATGATATCGTTGTGGGTGGGGGGGTTTACTCCTGTTATACCCTCTGGCACTTGGCCAACAGAAAATTCACCGATAGCATCACAAAGATGACCATGGGTTCATTGGATAAAAAACTCATGAAAAAATTGGTGAATCAGAAAGATCGGGCCATCGACTATTTTATGATCAATAATCTGCATCCTACGGATTTCCTGAATTATAGAGATGAAGTTCTTGAGATGATTGTTTCCCATAGGGGATATTTTGCCAAAACCGCAATCCAAAAAATGCCTGCTGAAATATTTGAGGACAGTATTACCCAGGAATTCTTTTCCAAAAATTTGACTTCTTTGAATTATTTTGCTCAGGTTGCTCTACTAAAGCAATTGAATACCACCCCATTGATCCCTACTCTGAAAAATGCATTAATAAGTCAAAAAGAGGACCGAAATTCATTAAAAAATAAACTGATTCAGGATTTGACTATTACAATTGAGTAAATATTTTAACCGTATTTTTACTTTTTAGAACTTTAAGAAATAATAAAAATATAGGATGACTTTAAAAATAAGATGGTTTTCAATACTCGCTTCCGTTTGTTTGATATCATGTATGGAGCAAAAAAACGCTTCTGCGCTAGAAGATTTTATCAACGAAATTCCATTGGTAGATTATGTAAATCCTTTAATGGGAACGGATTCCACCTTTGAATTATCGAATGGGAATACCTATCCGGCCATAGCGACTCCTTGGGGGATGAATTTCTGGACCCCGATGACCTCCAAGATGGGAGACGGTTGGACCTATAAGTATGATGAAAATAAAATCAGGGGGATCAAACAAACCCATCAGCCCAGTCCTTGGCTCAATGACTACGCCGCCTTTTCGTTGATGACTGTAACGGGTGATTTAAAGTTTCAGGAAGACGAACGTGCCTCATGGTTTTCGCACAAAGCAGAAACGGTCAGACCGTATCACTACAAGGTGTATTTGGCAGACTATGACGCCACCGTTGAAGTGGCCCCTACAGAGCGGTCGGCTCATTTTAAATTTACCTTCCCGGATTCGGAGGATTCATTCATATTGTTGGATGCTTTTAACAAAGGTTCCATGGTAAAAATCATTCCCGAGGAAAGAAAAATAATTGGATACAGCAGAAATAATCACGGGGGAGTCCCCGAAAATTTCCACAATTATTTTGTGGCGCAATTCGACAAAGATTTTGAAGTCAACCACACTTGGGGAGATGGGTGGACATTGATGGAAAATTCAACGGAGAATGGGGGAGATCACGTCGGAGCCATTATAGGTTTTAAAACCAAAAGAG
>JAAZUX010000093.1 GCA_018623955.1 Flavobacteriaceae bacterium
AATACCGCCCGCGGTTCGGCTGTGGTTACCGATGATCTGGTCGCAGGACTAAAATCCAAAAAAGTCTTAGGCGCCGGACTGGATGTTTTGGAATACGAAACCCGATCCTTCTCCTCCATCTTCAATGAAGAAGAACTACCCCCCGCACTTCAATATTTGATAGAAGCCGAAAATGTACTGCTCAGTCCCCATGTGGCAGGATGGACCCGGGAGAGTCATATCAAACTGGCCACCACCATTGTGGAAAAAGTGAAAAAACTGTTTTTTTAGACCTAATCCCTCACTACAAACTGAGCGGTATCTGTGGTTCTTTGTTCGACTAAAATTTCGCCCACCTTATTTTTAATAAAATTGATCGCCGGTTTGTCAAAATGGCGGATTGTATAGAGGGAAACCCCGTCAGTGACCTCTACTTTAAACTTCGTTTTAAGGGCCTCCAATAAAGGTTCCAACTTACTATATTTATTATAGATGCATATGGAAAAACTAATGGCCGAATTTTGGATCATCTCCACCCGCATTTGATATTGATGCAAAAGCGCAAAGATCTCACTGATGTTGTCCTCTACCATAAAAGAAAAATCTTTGGAGGACAGTTTTAACAGGGTTTGGTCATTTTTGACAATATAGCAGGGAACTTCCGGATGGAGTGTTTTTCCTTTTGACACAGCTGTACCCTTATTTTCCGGATTTTCAAAGGATTTTACATAGAGGGGAATTTCCTTTCGTTGCAGTGGCTGAAGTGTTTTGGGATGGATGACCGATGCCCCGTAAAAAGCCAACTCAATGGCCTCGCGGTAGGAGATTTGATGCAGCAGAACCGTATCGCTAAACTTCCTCGGATCACCGTTCAACACTCCCGGAACGTCTTTCCAAATGGTTACCGAATCAGCGCCCAAGGCATAAGCAAAGATGGCGGCACTGTAGTCAGACCCTTCGCGGCCCAAAGTGGTGGTCAATCCATTGGAGGCACTCCCGATAAAACCCTGTGAGATCAGTGTGCTTTTTCCATTGACAGCCTGTTGAATGGCCGCCTCGGTATCCGTCCAGTACAAATTGGCGTCGCGAAAATAGGCATCCGTTTTGATACACTCACGGGCATTCAACCAGGTATTTTCCATACCTTCCCTTTCCATATAGGCACTGATGATGGTGGTGGATACCAACTCCCCCACACTCACCACTTGGTCGTAAACCAAGCTGTATTCCTCGATATCGGTAGTGTTTAAAAAAGTTAAAACCCCATCAAAGAGGGCATTTACTTTTTGGTTGATCGCTGCACTTTCCGACTCAAACAGCTCCTCAATAATACGGTGGTGATCTTCCCTCACCTTTTCCATGTATTGAGGAAACTGCTCCTTGTTTTCAAAAAAGGAGTGGACCACTTGCTCCAAGGCATTGGTGGTTTTGCCCATGGCCGATACCACGATCAGGGTATCTTTAAAACCTGTATGGCGTAAAACACGTAAAATGTTTTTAACCCCTGCGGCATCTTTGACCGAGGCTCCTCCAAACTTGAATACTTTCATTCTTATGAATTAATTTTTAAGATATAGTTGTCTATGCTTTTTTTGTCCATTTGCACACTTCTCCAATCGTCCGAAATGGTTGCACCGCTTTTTTGATAAAACTTAATGGCCGGAAGGTTCCAGTCCAAAACGGCCCATTCGACCCGCTTCACTCCCGTATCGTAGGCATGCTCTAAAAAGGCGTTGTACAATTGTGTGCCGATCCCCTTGCCCTTCATCGGCTCCGTAACGATCAAATCCTCCAAGTGAAAAGTAGGCCCTTTCCAGGTGGAATAACGCGGATAATAGAGTGCCATACCAACCACTTGATCGGCCACTTCGGCTACAAAACATTCAAATAAAGGACGGGCTCCAAAACCGTCTTTTTCAATTTGAGCCTGAGTAACGATCACCGCCTGCGGTTCCTTTTCAAAAATCGCCAATTCTCGGATCAAAAATAAGATCGATGCGGCATCAGACTTTTTGGCTTTTCGAATATGGGCTTTGATCATAACGGGGCAAAAATAAAGGGATAGAAAGAGTGCATAACATTTTGTTATATTTTATCACATTTTAGTGGTTATGTGTAGAAAATATAAATATTGAAAACCTATACCAACCACTGAGTCAAAGTCTTAAAAAAAAGTAGTGGCTGTTCGGCATGGAGCCAATGTCCGGCTCCTTTGATTTCAACGATTTCTGCTTTGGGGAAATATTGTAAAATCTCTATATCGGTCTTGGGATTGATATAATTGGAGTTTTCCCCATAAAGAAAAAGAGTGGGTTGGTGGTATTGTTTTTGGGATTGGAGGGCAGCACCTATGGCTTCTGCGGCATTTTTTAATACCGCTATATTGGTACGCAGTCCCAAATGACCTTCGGAAACCCAATAGAGATTTTTTAGTAAAAACTGACGGGTACCTGCATCAGGGATGTAATTTTCCAAATGCTCGGCGGCGGCCTTTCGGGAGCTGATCTCTTCAAAGTTTAGGGTACTCAGCCCCGCCAAAATCTGTTGGTGATGGGGCGCATAATATTTGGGGGCAATATCGGCGATGATCAGTTTTTGCACCCGGTCGGGATATTGCAAGGCAAAAGCCATCGCTGTTTTTCCACCCATAGAATGACCCAACACAATACCTTGTTCGATCCCATGGTGATTCAGGTATTGAAGCAAATCGTTTGCCATTACCTCATAATCAAATTTATCGCTCCAAAAACTCCTTCCGTGGTTTCTTTGGTCCACCAAATGCACACAATATCCTTTTTCGGCCAGCTGTTTGGCATGGGTCTTCCAGTTGTCCCCCATCCCCAAAAATCCGTGTAAAATGATAAAATGATCGTCTCCCGATCCTACGATGTTGGAATGTAAAATATTCATCAACTCAGGCGTTGCACATACATGGGGATGACATTTTCAAAACCCAGATAGAGGGACTCGCTCACCAGTGCATGGCCAATGGAAACCTCCAATAAATTGGGAATGTTTTGTGCAAAAAAAGCCGTGTTTTCCAAATTCAGATCGTGTCCGGCATTGATGCCGATGCCCAAGTCGTTGGCCACTATAGCCGCTTGGATATAGGGGGCTATTGCTTTTTCGGGATTTTTTTTAAAATTTTGGGCATAAGCCTCTGTGTATAGTTCTATTCTATCGGTTCCCGTATTTTTAGCCCCTTCCACCATTTTTTCAATGGCATCGACAAAAATAGAAGTTCTGATCCCGTGGCTTTTAAATTCACTGATGACCTCAACCAAAAAATCTTTATGTTTGATGGTATCCCAGCCGGCGTTGGAAGTAATGGCATCTTCGGCATCGGGGACCAGGGTCACCTGATCGGGTTGGATCTGTAAGACCAAATCGATGAATTTTGGGATGGGATTTCCTTCGATATTGAATTCGGTGGTCAATACAGCGGGCAAGGCCATGGCGTCATCGTAGCGGATGTGGCGTTGATCCGGCCTGGGGTGAATGGTGATGCCCTGAGCACCAAAGCTTTGTAAGTCTGCCGCAACTTTGAGCAGGTCGGGAACATTCCCCCCACGGGAGTTTCTCAGTGTGGCGATTTTATTGATGTTTACACTTAACTGGGTCATGATTTCCTTTTAGAGTGCAAAATTAAGAACTATTAATGGCATCGGCTAAATTTCCCCCATCAAAAGGCAAGCCCGATAAAGTTTTGTAATTTTACGCCTAAAGCTTTTGGGATGAAGATTGCTGTTTTTTGTGCTTTTGATACACCTGCCACCATTGAGTATGCCAAGGCTGCCATTGCCTATATGGAAAACAAAGGCCACCTTCTGACGCTGGACAGCCGCTTGACGGAACACCTGCCCGCGGAAGCCAAAAAGTACAATGCTTTTGATGCCGGTGCTACCCTAGATTCGGACCATGATTATTTATTCTCCATAGGCGGTGATGGGACACTATTGCGATCCATCCCATTTGTAAAAGACACCGAAATTCCCATACTGGGCATCAATACCGGTCGTTTGGGCTTTTTGACCAGTCTGCAAAAAGAATCCCTCAACGAGGCTTTGGACAAGTTTTTTGATGAAAAATTTAAATTGATCAAACGCGCCTTGCTGGCTGTGGAACTCTCCACTCCATCTGCCGAAATTGATCAATTTGGTTATGCACTGAATGAGATCAGCATCAATCGGAAAAATACAACGGCCATGTTGAGTATCGCCACCCGAATCGACAAAGAGTTTTTGACCACCTACTGGGCCGATGGACTGATCATTGCCACTCCTACCGGATCCACAGGCTATTCTTTGAGCAGTGGAGGACCCATTTTGACGCCAGAAACCGCAGGCATTGTTCTCAATCCAATAGCTCCGCACAATTTGAATATAAGACCGCTGGTGGTTCCCGACAAAGCGGAAATAGAAATCCGTGTGGACGGACGGGGGGAAGATCATTTATTATCGTTGGACTCACGAATTTTCACCATCGAAAACGGCACACAAATCCACATCAAAAAAGCCCCTTTTTCTGTCTTCACAGTAGAGCTGGAAGGAGACAATTATTTTAAAACACTTCGCGATAAGCTTTTTTGGGGTTATGATGCTCGAAACAGGCAATAATTAAGGCATTTTTAAGTTTATGAGTATGGGTAAAGATGGCTAAAATCTATACTCCTGATTTTTACACCCTAAACTTAAATGAAACGGTTGTGCCTTTTTATAGTATTTCTATGCCTTCACCTCCATTCTAAGGCACAATTTCATGAGGTGGGTGCTTTTTTGGGGGGAGGCAATTATGTTGGAGATATTGGGGGGACCT
>JAAZUX010000094.1 GCA_018623955.1 Flavobacteriaceae bacterium
CAAAACCCTGTAAGTAATTCGCTTTTGTAGGAATTTGATTACAGGAAAAAACGGCCCAACAGAGCGCAAGGCTATTCCATAATCTGAAGCCCGTCAAAATTGACCGCATAGCTGTCGTTTTTCGTTAAAGGCAGTTCATAATCCTTGGCATTGGCAAAACCCACTCCTGCAAAATAGGTGGTGGCTTTGTATTTGATACCGTGATCTCTGATTTGTTCCATCAATTGAACATCAAATTTTTTGGGGTTGTCGGGATACAAACATCCTCTGACGACAATAAAATGAAGCTTTTGGTCTTTGAGGCAGACAAACTGAGGGTCTTTTTTCAGTTGAGAATTAACGGCCAAAAAATCAAATCCTTGGGAGGAGAGATGGTCTCCCACCTCTTTCATCGCCAATTGATGAATTTCTGTTTCGTTAAGCATTAACCTCCAAAATCGTCGAAACGAACGTTCTCCGGTGGGATACCAAAGTCGTCGGCCATTTTTTCAACAGCCTGGTTCATCAAGGGTGGCCCACAGAAATAGACCTCAATGTCTTCGGGTGCTTCGTGGTGATTAAGATAGTTGTCGATCACACACTGATGGACAAAACCTTTGAATCCATCTCCGTCTCCGTCCAAACCTTCTTTGACATTCCAATTGTCTTCCTCCATGGGTTCAGACAATGCGACGTAAAATTTAAAATTGGGGAAATCTTTTTCTAAGGCTCTGAAATGGTCTAAGTAAAACAGCTCTCTTTTGGAACGCCCCCCGTACCAAAAAGTAACTTTTCTTCCGGTTTTGAGGGTTCTAAAGAGCTCATATAAATGAGAACGCATAGGAGCCATACCGGCACCGCCACCCACATAGAGCATTTCGGCCTCGGAGTGGTTGATAAAAAATTCTCCATAAGGACCGGAAATGGTTACTTTATCCCCGGCTTTTTTTGAAAATATGTAGGATGAGGCTATTCCGGGATTGACATCCATCCAGCCATTTTTGTTACGATCCCATGGTGGGGTGGCAATTCTGACGTTGAGCATGATCTCACGTCCTTCTGCAGGATATGATGCCATGGAATAGGCACGCTCTACTGTTTCAGGATTTTTCATCACTAAAGGCCAAAGTTTAAATTTATCCCATTCCAACTTAAACTTATCTGGTTCACCGGGATGTTCTTCAGGATGTGCAGAAATATCGATATCACTATAGTTGACTTCACATTTGGGAATTTCAATTTGAATATAACCTCCTGCCTTATAGTCCATAGCTTCAGGTATTTCAACCACAAATTCCTTAATAAAAGAGGCTACATTCCAGTTTCTTACAACAGTAGCTTCCCATTTTTTGATGCCAAATACTTCTTCGGGTACTTGGATGACCATGTTTTGTTTGACTTTGACCTGACAGCCCAAACGCCACCCTTCTGCGATTTCTTTTCGGGTAAAGTGCGGTGCTTCGGTGGGTAAGATTTCACCGCCACCCTCCATCACTTGACACTTACATTGGATACATGTCCCTCCTCCTCCACATGCAGAGGGTAAAAATATCTTGTTGTTACCCAAAGTGGTAAGCAGTGTGCTCCCGGAAGAAACCTCAACATCATTATCTCCATTGATCAAAAGACTAACTGGTCCAGAGGGCAATAATTTTGCCTTAGCCCCCAAAAGCATGCCCACCAATACAAAGGTGATGACCAAAAAAACCACAATACTCGCAACAATAACTGAATAATCCATCTTTAATTTCCTATAATTTAATCCCCATAAAACTCATAAAACCCAACGCCATCAAACCTGTTATAATAAAGGTAATGCCCAGTCCGCGCAGTGGAGCCGGTACATTTGAATAAATAATCTTCTCTCTAATGGCAGCGATGGCCAAAATGGCCAGCAGCCAACCAATTCCAGAACCCAATCCATATACAGCGGATTCTGACACTCCGGAAAAATCTTTTTGTTGCATGAACAGTGAACCTCCCAATATAGCACAGTTCACCGCGATCAAGGGAAGGAAAATTCCCAAGGCCCCATAAAGGGCAGGGGCGAATTTTTCTACAATCATTTCTACCAATTGAACCATAGAAGCAATAACAGCAATGAACATGATAAAACTTAAAAAGCTTAAATCAATCTCTGCATAGGAGGGATCCAACCATTGCAAAGCACCGGGGCGCAATAGGTAGGTGTCCAACAAGAAATTGATAGGAACGGTGATGGACAATACAAAAATAACTGCAAAACCAAGTCCAACCGCTGTTTTTACGGTTTTGGAAACCGCCAAATAGGAGCACATCCCCAAGAAATAGGCAAAGATCATGTTCTCTATAAAAACACTCTTTACAAATAGGTTTAAATATCCTTCCATAATCTAGTTCTTTTCAATGAGTTTTCTATTGCGGGCGCGTTGGATCCAAATAAAGACACCAACAGTAATTAAAGCCATGGGAGATAATAACATCAATCCGTTGTTTTCATATCCCATTTCGTAAAGGGCATCGGGAATGACTTGGAAACCAAAGAGTTTACCCGAACCAAAAAGTTCTCTAAAGAAAGCCACCACGATGAGGATAAATCCATAGCCGGCAGCGTTTCCAATTCCGTCCAAGAAGGATTTCCAAACACCGTTACCCAGTGCAAAGGCCTCCAAACGCCCCATTACGATACAATTAGTAATGATCAATCCAATGAAAATGGAGAGCTGCTTGCTCACATCATAGGCATATGCTCTAAGGATTTGATCGACCAAAATTACCATAGAAGCCACTACCACCAACTGAACGATGATTCGGATTCGGTTGGGAATTAGATTTCTCAACAGGGAAATGATGACATTACTGGCACCCATCACTGCCACTACAGACAGGCTCATAACCAAAGCAGGCTTGAGCTGAACCGTTATCGCCAAGGCGGAGCAAATTCCCAAAACCTGAACGGTAATGGGGTTGTTATCGTCCAAAGGGTCGGTCAATAGCGCCCTGTTTTTTTTGGAAAATAAAAGCTCAGATTCCTTATTAAGGAATAAGAGCGTTGGTTTTTTTGAAGGGGTTGCTTCTTTTTCTGCCATAGTTTATTAGTTTATCGAGGCAATAGTGGTTTTTTCCTTTTCAAAATAAGGAATGTAATGTGTAAGACGCTCGATGATCATGTCGGTAACACCGTCGCCGGTGATGGTCGCACCGGAAATGGCATCGACTTCGTGATCATCTTTATCGGTATCCTTGGGGTCGTTGTTGGTTTTGGAAACATTGATACCCACCAATTTACCGGAGGTATTGAATACTTTTTCTTCTTTGAATCGATCCATAAACCATTGTTGGGTGATCTCTGCACCGAGTCCGGCGGTTTCCCCTTTGTGATCAAATACAGCACCTTGAATGGTGTTGATGTCTGACTTTAGGGCGATATAGCCCCAAATGGCATCCCACAGTCCCGATCCACGTAGGGGAATGATGTAGTAACTCATATTGTCCACCACTGCCTTGTAGAGCGGGAAGCGCTGTTGCTCCACCGGTTTTTTAATTTCGTTGTTTAGCTTGAGTTGGAAGGCGTCAACCGTTTCGTCTGTATTCCCCAAATGATCCAAAGCTAAAGTTCCGGTAATGTATTGTTTGTAGAGTGTTTCGGCTTGTTCTCTGTCGGTCTGAATGCCGATGGTAGAGAGTATGTTCTGCATTTTTTCCTTTCTGACATTATCGGCCTGTAAGGATTTGAGAGAACTGGCTGTAAAGGCCAAAGTGGAAGCGACCACCAGTACCATTGCAGCAGCAAAAAGGAAAGTATATCCGTTGGAGTCTCTGTTCATGACTATGCGGTTTTGAGGGCTGAAGCCCATCTTTTTTTACGTTTGTTAATGTTTCCTTGAATGACATAATGGTCGATGGTGGGGGCAAATACATTCATCAACAATATGGCCAACATCACCCCTTCGGGATAGGCAGGGTTAAATACTCTAATCAAAATACAAAATACACCAACGAGGATTCCATAAACCCATTTTCCTTTGTTAGTTTGAGCAGCGGAGACGGGATCGGTGGCCATAAAGACGACACCAAAAGCAAAGCCTCCTACGACCAAGTGATTAATCCATGAAAAGCTCATCAGGGCGTTGGCACCCCAAAGGTTGAACAAAAAGCCTACCAGCGCCGCTCCAATAACACTTCCTAGCATGATTCTCCAACTACCCACTCCTGTAGCAATCAAGATGGCAGCACCAATCAAGACAAACAGGGCTGAGGTCTCAGCAATAGAACCGGGGATGGATCCTTGAAACATCTCGAAGAAACTGTAGTTGACATTACCTCCGGCAGCCAAAGTTCCCAAAATGGTTTCGCCTGAAATTCCATCTATGTTGGAAGCTTCCGAAACCCAAACTTTGTTTCCCGACATATAGGTTGGATAAGCAAAGAATGCAAAGGCCCTCGCGGTGAGTGCAGGATTTAAAATGTTCATCCCTGTTCCCCCAAAAGCTTCTTTGGCAATCAATACCGCAAAGGCAACTGAAATGGCAACCATCCACAAAGGAATGTCTACAGGCATGATCATGGGAATCAACAAACCTGTTACCAGGTAACCCTCATTGACTTCGTGCCCTCTATAGATGGCAAAAATAAATTCAATGGTTAATCCTACTACATAGGAAACAACAATCATGGGTACAATTTTCCATGACCCGTGAATAAATGCGTCCAAAAATGTAAAAGCTTCACCGGTCTGGATGAAATGCTGATATCCAGTATTGTATATACCATAAATCAAAGCAGGCATCAATGCAATGATGACC
>JAAZUX010000004.1 GCA_018623955.1 Flavobacteriaceae bacterium
ATTGCTACGGGCAGTTTGAGACGCAAAGCACAATGGTTGCATCGATATCCCCGCCATCACTTGGTCAACCTGCGCGGTAATGTGCAAACCCGAATGGATAAACTATTTTCCAGCAACTGGGAGGGGGCTATTTTTGCCAAAGCAGGGTTGGAACGGGCCGAACTCCTGGGGTCTCATTTTCAAGAATTGAAATGGATGATTCCCGCCCCGGCTCAAGGGGCCATAGGGGTCGTTTGCAGGGTCGAGGACACCGAACTGATAGAACTTTTAAAAAAAATAAACCATCAACCCACCCGAGAATGTGTTGATATCGAAAGAGATTTTCTCCGAATACTCGAGGGAGGTTGTTCTGCACCCATTGGAGCCCATGCTGTTGTAGCTCAAGATAAAATTCAGTTTAAGGGAGGTGTTTTTTCTTTGGATGGACAAATTGCTGCCACTACTTCCAAAGAAGTACAAATGGCCGATGGTAAAAATTTAGCTGTTCAGGCCGCTGAGGAGGTATTGTCCAAAGGCGGGCATCAAATCATGAGAACTATTAAATATAGTAAAGAATGAGATTGCTCTCCACCAAAATATTATCTCAAAATTTTAGAGAGCGATTGCTCATGCATCAATTCAGACTGGTTGAGCAAGCGTTTATCAAAATCAGTTTCCTAGAAAATCCCAAAATTGATGGGATTTTTGACCGTCTTATTTTTACCAGTCAAAATGCAGTAAATGCTGTTTTTTCTTCTCCTAAAATTCAAAAAATGATGGAAGGAAAAAGGTTCTATTGTGTGGGAAAAAAGACTGCATCTCTTTTGGCTGAAAATGGCCAAAAAGTGGCTAAAATTGCTCAAAATTCGTTAGAATTAGCCCATTTTTTAGCAAAAAACTACCAAAATGAGTCATTTTCGTATTTTTGCGGAAAGCTCAGAACTCCTGATTTAGAAGAAATTTTACCCGTTCGAGGTATGCATATTAAGCCCATCGAAGTTTATACCACCCATTTGCAAGATCATACCGTAAAAGGTCATTTTGACGGGATCCTTTTTTTCAGTCCCAGTGGGGTGCGAGGCTATGCCCAAAGTAACGGATTTGAAAATATCCATAGTTTTTGTTTGGGAAACTCCACCGCCAAGGAAGTTGCGCTGCATACTTCCCAATACACCGTCGCTAGGGAGCCCAGTGAGTCCCAACTTTTGTTATCACTAAAAAATCACATTACCCTCCATGAAAAATGAATTAATGTTACAAGCACTCAAAGGTGAGACATTGGAACGTCCTCCGGTATGGATGATGCGTCAGGCCGGTCGCTATCTTCCCGATTTTATGAAGCTTAAAGAAAAATACGATTTCTTTACCCGCTGTCAGACTCCCGAGCTGGCCACAGAGATCACCCTGATGCCCATTGACCAAGTGGGGGTAGATGCAGCCATCATCTTTAGTGACATATTGGTGGTCTTACAAGCCATGAATATTGAAGTGGAAATGCGCGATGGTATCGGTCCTTATATTCCACAGCCCATCAACAGTAAAGCTGCCTTGGATCAAGTCATTCTACCCGATGTAGAAGAACATCTGGGATATGTTTTTGAGGCTGTCCGCATGACCAAAAGCGCACTCAACGACCGGGTGCCATTGATTGGCTTTGCTGGTGCACCTTGGACATTGTTGTGCTATGCCGTTCAGGGGCAGGGTTCCAAAAATTTTGACCGTGCCAAGGCCTTTTGTTTCCAAGAACCCGAAATGGCCAAAGAACTTTTACAAAGAATCACCACCACCACCATAGCCTATCTGAGAGAAAAGGTAAAAGCCGGGGCCGACGTCATTCAACTGTTTGACTCCTGGGGGGGACTGCTATCTCCTGAAGACTATCAAGAGTTTTCCTGGCCCTATCTGCAACAAATAGTCGATGCCTTGAGCGGCTCAGTTCCTGTCATCGTATTTGGTAAGGGCTGTTGGTTTTCCCTCCAAGAAATGAGTAAATCCGGTGCATCTGCTTTGGGAATTGACTGGACCTGTTCTGCCCGCAATGCCCGATACCTCTCAGGTGGACAAATCACATTACAAGGCAATTTTGATCCCTCCCGATTGTTGTCTCCCATTCCTGAGATCAAAACACAAGTCAAGCAAATGATCAATGCATTTGGTAAAGATCGTTATATCGTCAACTTGGGTCATGGCATTCTGCCCAACATTCCTGTTGATCATGCCAAAGCTTTTGTGGACGCCGTAAAAGAATATCAATCCTAACCCCTGAATATTACTACTATGAAAACAAAGTTTAACCGTTACATTGAAAAATTACAAGACAGGATCACACAAAAACTGGCAGAAGTAGATGGAAAAGCCCGATTTAAAGAAGATTTTTGGGAGCGCTCGGGCGGCGGCGGCGGACGTACCCGAGTCATAGAAAATGGTGCAGTTTTTGAAAAAGGAGGGGTCAATATATCTGCCGTTCACGGGGAACTTCCGGAAAGCATGAAAAGTTATTTTAAGGTCAAGGCCGGAGATTTTTTTGCTTGTGGACTCAGCATGGTCATTCATCCTAAAAATCCTTTTGTCCCCACGGTACATGCCAACTGGCGGTATTTTGAACTCTACAACAGCAAGGGCGAATTGCAAGACCAATGGTTTGGTGGAGGGCAAGATCTCACCCCCTACTACCTGTTTGAAGAAGATGCCCGGCATTTTCACCAAGTATGTAAAAAAACTTGTGATGCCCATGACAAAGACTTCTACCCTCAATACAAAAAACGCTGTGATGAATATTTTTGGAATGCCCACCGAGGTGAAGCCCGTGGGGTTGGCGGATTGTTTTTTGATTATTTGAGACCCGACGAAAAACACTCGGCCGAAAACTGGTATGACTTTGTGACAGGGGTAGGGGATAGTTTTTTGGAGGCCTATGTGCCCATCGTTGAAAAAAGGAAAAACATCGACTACTCTGATGCCCAACGCCAATGGCAGGAAGTCCGAAGGGGACGTTATGTGGAGTTCAATTTGATCCACGACAAAGGCACCCTTTTTGGATTGAAAACCAATGGAAGGATTGAAAGTATTTTGATGAGCCTTCCTCCACATGTTCAATGGCAATACAACCACAAACCCGACCCCAACAGTAAAGAGGAAGAACTGGTTAATGTACTTGAAAATCCCATAGCCTGGGTGTAACTTATTAAGAACCACTATCTTTACCCTATGTATTCCAACCAAAGAAACAGAAGACTCAGACAAAGCCCCGCACTCCGGCAGTTGGTCAGTGAAAATCAATTGACCCGCAACGATTTGATGCTCCCTTTGTTTGTTGCAGAGGGGACTGAGGTAAAAGATCCCATTACAGCCATGCCCGGTTGCTACCGTTTGAGTTTGGATTTACTCCAAGAGGAGTTGAAAGCCATAGCGGATTTGGGAATCAAAGCGGTACTATTGTTTGTTAAGGTTGACGATGCCCTTAAAGACAACAAGGGAACTGAAGCAGTCAATCCTGAGGGATTGATGCAAAAGGCAATAAGAACCGTCAAATCCATCACTCCCGAGATGGTGGTCATGACTGATGTGGCCTTGGATCCCTATTCTTCCTATGGCCACGATGGCATCGTGGAAGAGGGAAAGATCCTCAATGATCCCACCGTAGAGGTCTTGTCAAAAATGGCTTTGACTCATGCCCTGGCCGGTGCCGATTTTGTGGCACCCAGTGATATGATGGACGGTCGTGTGTTGAGGATAAGAACCGTATTGGAAGAGGCAGGTTTGACCGATACCGGTATCATGAGTTACAGTGCCAAATACGCCTCTTCTTTCTATGGACCCTTCCGGGAAGCCCTCGATTCGTCCCCAGGCTTCGGTGACAAACGCAGCTACCAGATGGATCCGGCCAATCGTTTGGAAGCCCTCACAGAAACCTTAAGAGACATAGAGGAAGGTGCCGACATCGTGATGGTCAAACCCGGATTGGCATACCTTGACATCATCAGAGACATCCGCGAAAATGTTGAAGTTCCCATTGCTGCCTATCAAGTCAGCGGGGAATATGCTATGCTCAAGGCTGCGGCCGAAAAAGGCTGGTTGGATCACGATACGGTCATGATGGAACAATTGCTGGCTTTTAAAAGGGCCGGAGCCAACCTTATCGCTACTTATCACGCCAAAGAAGCAGCTCAATTACTCGCCTAAATTTTCTTTTTTCTTAAACAAAAAGTCTCCTTTTTGGCTTTTTGTTTAACTTTATGTATCTTTTGTTTTAGAACACTATTTACTATATGGAGCAAGCATATTATAAAAGTGATGCAGGAAATTTATGTGTAGTAATTGAAAATCATGAAGTTACACGAGTTTTTTTCGTAGATGAAATCCAAGAAAATTCTGCGACGCCCTCTCTATTGATGCAAAAAGTAATTCAACAAATAAACGAATTCTTTCAAGTCAAGCGACGAGAATTCAGCTTTCCCATTCGTTTGAAAGGAACAGATTTTCAGGTCAAAATTTGGAAGTTGATCAGCCGTATTCCCTATGGTACCTCCTTGGCCTATGTTAAGGTCGCTCAAGCGTATGGTGATGCCAAAATGGTAAGGGCAGTAGCCGCTGCCATTTCCAAAAACCCCATTCTGATTGCAGTCCCTTGTCACCGTGTGATCGGTAGTGATGGATCTATGGTGGGATACTCCGGTGGTATTGATGTCAAACGTCAACTTCTTGAATTGGAGGGCTTTCCAAAACAATTTACCGTACTTTAGTACCCAAAAAAACCGATGAAAAGAATTTTGATAGGCCTGGGATTCCTTTTGGCCATTGTTTTTTCCTTACTCTACGTTTCCAAATACAATTATCTTTTGACGGGAGTCAGCACCATATATTTGACCGGCCACACCACCGCCTATTTGACCGATTACAAAAAATTTCCCAATGACAGTGTTTTAGCACCCGCCCAACCTCAAGCTTGGCCATTACACAAGTACTACAATCAATTCCCTACAAGCAAATCCTTGGAGGACTACCATGAAGATCGAAAAACGGTGGCCTATTTGGTGATCAAAAATGATAGCATTCTTTATGAAAAATATTACGATGGTTTTGGAATAGACTCCAAAAGCAATTCCTTTTCGGTCGCCAAAAGCGTCGTTTCTGCCTTGATGGGTATCGCCATCCAAGAGGGAGCCATAAAGGATTTGGATCAGAAAGTAGTGGATTTTATTCCCGAACTCAAAGGCCCCTATGCCGATCAGGTAACCGTGGGAGACCTATCCAGTATGGCTTCGGGCCAAAAATGGAGTGAAGAATACTACAACCCTTTTTCGGTCACTTCTGCCTCCTATTTTGTCAAAGATTTGGATGCCCTGATATTGGAGCAGCCCATCAGTGAAAAGCCGGGAGAGGCTTTTAGCTACAAAAGCGGGACCACTCAATTGTTGGGCATGGTCATCAAAAAAGCAACCGGCCAAACTCTAAGCGCTTATTTGACTGAAAAATTATGGCAACCCATGGGAGCCAATCAAACTGCACTGTGGCAACTGGACAGCGAAGAAAAAGGAATGGAAAAAGCCTTTTGTTGTCTGGCGACCAATGCTCGAGATTTTGCCCGATTTGGAAAACTCTACAAAAATCATGGCCTATGGAATGGTATCCAATTGCTCGATTCCACTTTTGTTGCTTTGTCTGTTCAACCGCGGTTTGAAGAAAGCCCGGAATACGGCTACGGATGGTGGTTGGATGTTTTTCAAGGTAAAAAAGTTTTTATGATGCGAGGGCATTTGGGACAGTATGTATTGGTTGTGCCTGAAGAAGATCTGATCGTTGTTCGTTTGGGTCACCTCAAAGACAGGGAAAAAGAAAGCAAAGGGAAAAGTTCCGGAGGGGAACCCTTTACCAAAGACATTTATGTTTACCTGGAAGGTGGATTGGAAATGATTGAAAAACTCAAATAAAAGAGTAAGTTTTTACCCCATTGCTTTAAAAATTTTATATTAGCTAGAGTTAAACCAATCCCAAATTTATCATGTTAAAAAAAGTACTACTCACTGTATCCGGTATTCTACTGGTTGTTATTGTTGTAATTTATTTTTCTCCCTACCGCTATTTATTTAAGGCTGTTAGGATTGTATATCTCACAGGTCATACCTCTGCCTTTTTGAGCGATTATCAATATTTTCACAACGAAAAAGTCCCTGCTGCTGCATATCCTCAACCTTGGCCTTTTCATGAAAAGTACAATACCAAAAAAATTTCTGACAGCTTAGAGGCCTTCAACAAAAAGGCCAAAACAGTAGCTTATTTAGTCATTAAAAACGACAGTCTTTTTTTTGAAAAATATTACGAGGGTTATGGACTCGATTCAAAAAGCAATTCTTTTTCAATGGCCAAAAGCATCGTATCGGCTTTGTTGGGGAAAGCCATATCAGAAGGTCATATCAAAAGTCTGGATCAACCCGTTAAGGATTTTTTACCCCAACTCAAAGGCCCCTATGCGGAAGTTGTTACCATGGGTGATTTATCGAGTATGTCTTCCGGATTAAATTGGGACGAAGATTATGATGCGCCTCTTTCTCTGATTGCCGATGCCTATTACACGAGTGATTTAAAATCTTTGGTTTTGGATCAACCCATTAATACCATACCCGGAAAGGCTTTTATTTATAAAAGCGGTGCAACGCAGCTATTGGGAATGGCAATGGAGAATGCATTGGACCAGAAACTAAGCCGCTACTTAAACAAGAGCTTCTGGCAAGAACTGGGGGCAGAAAAAGAAGCCCTTTGGCAAGTTGACAGTAAAAAGCGAGGTGCTGAAAAGTTTTTCTGCTGCTTTGCCAGCAACGCCATAGATTTTGCGCGTTTTGGAAAACTTTATAAAGACCACGGACGTTGGAATAACTCTCAACTATTGGATTCTGCTTTTATTGCGAAATCTCTTAGGCCACGATTTGAATCTAGCCCTCAATACGGCTATGGTTGGTGGCTGAGAACCCATAACAATCAAAAGGTCTTTTATATGGATGGACACTTGGGTCAATATGTAATTGTGATGCCCGAAAAAAATCTCATAGTAGTAAGGTTGGGACACACTAAAAAGAATAAAAAGGCACCTGTTGACGATATTGGCGTATATTTAAATGCGGCAATAAAATTAACAAAGGATGTTAAAACTTATTGATACCCAAAAAATACTATTCCTGGACATAGAAACCGTTCCGGAAAAGGCAACTTTTGATGAGCTCTCCAAAACAGAAAAAGAACTTTTTGCGGCCAAAACCCAATACCAACGCTCCGAGGACCAAAGCCCGGCATCCTTTTACGAAAGGGCCGGAATATGGGCCGAGTTTGGTAAAATCGTTTGTATATCTGTGGGTTTTTTTAATCTGATGAGCAACCAACGCGAATATAGGATTAAGAGTTTTTACGGTCAGGAAGAAGAATTGTTAATGGCCTTTAAAACCCTTTTGGAAAACCATTTTAGCCAACCTGCACACCTGCTCTGTGCCCATAATGGAAAAGAATTTGACTTTCCCTATATCGCCCGTCGGATGATTATTAAAGGCATCAATTTGCCCGCCAAGCTCAACCTCTTTAACAAAAAACCATGGGAAGTACCTCACCTTGACACCCTCCATTTGTGGCGATTTGGGGACTACAAACACTATACCTCCCTCTCCCTTATGGCACACGTATTGGGCATACCTACCCCCAAAGATGACATAGACGGCAGTCAGGTGGCCCGAGTCTATTATGAAGAGAAAAATATTGACCGGATTGTAACCTATTGTGAAAAGGACGTAATCACCATTGCCCAGATCCTCTTGCGCTTGCGCAACGAAACCCTTTTAGAAGCTAACGAGATCACCCATTCATGAAAGAAAAAAAACCATTGCTACAACTAGAAGATCTCTCCATTTCGTCCAAAGAAGGATTACTTATCAATGGGCTTTCCTTTACCGTCAATTCCAATGAGATCGTTGCTATCGTTGGGGAGTCTGGCAGTGGAAAATCATTGACCGCCCTATCCATTGCAGGTTTTTTGTTCCAAACCCAATTGTCTGTTAGCAGTCAAAAAATGGAGTTGAGCGGGCAGGAACTTTCTCTTTTGTCCCACAAAGATTGGCAAACCCTCAGGGGTAAGGATTTGGGCATGATCTTTCAGGAACCCCAGTCCAGCCTCAACCCAAGCATGCGCTGTGGACCCCAGGTTATGGAACGCTTGCAACAAAACAAAATCGGAAAACCTCAAGAGTACCGAAATAGGGTATTGGAGGCTTTTGAACAGGTACAACTACCCCAGCCAAAACGTATTTTTAGGGCCTATCCCCACGAACTCAGTGGCGGACAAAAACAAAGGGTAATGATCGCCATGGCATTGATCGGCAGCCCCAAGCTGTTGATCGCCGACGAACCCACTACTGCACTGGATGTGACGGTTCAAAAAGAAATCCTGACCCTGATCAAAGACCGGCAAAAGGCTCATAAAATGAGCGTTTTATTCATCTCCCACGACCTGAGTGTAGTGGCTCAGTTTGCCGATAGGGTACTGGTGATGCACCAGGGCAGATTGGTTGAAAGCGGAACCGTAACAGAGATATTTAAAAACCCTCAAGATCCCTATACCCAAGGACTATTGTATGCCCGACCTCAACCCGACAAACGCCTGAAACGACTGCCCACGGTGGCAGATTTTTCCAAAAAACAAAAAAGCTTTAAATCCATTTCCAAGGCGACAAGGGCCAAAAAACACCAAGCACTCTATACCCAAAAACCCCTGTTAGAGGTCAGGGGATTGGTCAAAGAATATCCCCTGACCCGACATTGGTTTACAGAAAACCAAAGCCTTAAAGCAGTAAACGAGGTGAGTTTTGACCTCTATCCGGGGGAGACCTTGGGCTTGGTAGGGGAATCGGGTTGCGGGAAATCCACCATCAGTCGTGCTTTGGTCAATCTCGATCTCCCCACAGCAGGTGAAATTCGCTACAAAGGCCGATCCATAATAGGACTCAACCCCAAGGGATTAAGGGACTTGCGCAAGCAAATCCAATTGGTCTTTCAAGACCCTTTTGCGGCCTTGCATCCACTAAAACACATAGGAGATGCCATTGCAGAACCTCTTTATGTACATGGTTTGGTAAATGGAAAAGACGCTCAAAAACAAAGGGTTTTCAAGCTATTGGAACAGGTGGGCCTAGGGCCCGAACATTACCATCGTTATCCCCACCAGTTATCCGGGGGACAAAGACAAAGGGTGGTCATTGCCAGAGCACTGGCTACAGAACCCCAATTACTCCTGTTGGACGAATCCGTGGCCGCTTTGGACATCTCGGTTCAAGCACAGGTGCTCAATTTACTCAATGACCTTAAGGAACAATTAAAATTATCCTACCTCTTTATTTCCCACGATCTGAATGTGGTCAAGTACATGGCCGATCGGATTTTGGTGATGCAAAAAGGAATTTTGGTGGAAGAGGGAGAGGCCGATAAATTGTATTTCCATCCCCAACAGCCTTATACACAACAGCTGATCGCAGCTTTGCCCAGTATTTAAGGTTTTTTAAAAGTATCCAAAGAGAAAATCAAAAGCGATCCCACAGCGAAAAAAAGGATTAAGACAATTTTCCAGATTAAATTCATTGCTGTAAAATGAAAAAAATTAAAGGTGAGTGCCAACCATACCCCAAATCCCATAGTCACCACCATTCGTCTTTTTAAATCAAAAGTTATGGGATTCTTGCAATGGGGGCATTCCCATATGGAAAAACCATTTTAAAAAACAGATCTTTAAAATATTTGCCATAGGGGTATTTATAACTACAATCGGGGCAGGTTCTAACATTCATAATACTCTCTTTAATATTGCTAATTTTTAGACCTTTTCTTTATCAAGCTTTTGGCTTTTTCTATAACCACATCCTTTCCGGCCACATATTCCTGCCTATCTCTATGGTAGTAATGATATGGCTGGGTATACAGCCTTTGTTACTAATTCAACTGCTGACCCCATACAATATAGACAAAACATAAATGCCCTATATGGTGGTGACCTTATTACTCGTGAAAAAATGAGAACTTATTCTTTTTTAGCACTTTTCATGGACCCAATCAATTACTTTGCCCTTAAATCTGTCTTTTATGATTATATCATCAAAGGAAGACACAGCTCAAAAGTAGGAATGATAAAACTGACCAATAGATTTAAATATTTGCCTAGGTTTAGAATTGAATACACCCCCTATGGCCCTGAATTAGTATATCAGAATTACTTTAAGTTAGATTCTAAATTAATTCAGTTTAGTTTTAGTCATTCAGACGCAGCTTTACCTAACTCATGGCGAGTCACTGCAAAAATTTGGAATCTAAAACCGTCTAATCATCTATCAGTTAATCTATCGGGACAAATTTGGGATCAACCTTACATTGAGTTTTATGAGAATGATAAACTTAGAGTATCGGAGGGCTTTGGAGGTCAATTTATAGCTACTGCTAATTATTACCTTAGCAAGGACAAAAATCTCTATGGTTTTAGAATGCAACTAGGATAAAATCCACTGGATATGCTCTTGGTGAAGTGTTAGATAAGGGGTTGATAGTTAGAGGCGGGTTAACTTTTAAATTAGGAAATAATAGCCAGTAAAGAAAAAGCCTAAACTCCTTTAACTACCTGCCGGTTGGCAGGAACATACTTTAGCAAAACCGTTATACCTTAAGGTGCTGGATTGGGAATTAATTCATTGATTTCGTCAATGGATTTAAGAACCTCCTTGGAGAGTTTGACCGTATGGGTTGCGATATTTTCTTTAAGTTGTTCCATGGTGGTGGCGCCAATGATGTTGGAGGTAACAAAACTGCGGTCATTGACAAAAGCCAGGGAGAGTTCGGTCAGCGACAGTCCGTGGTCTGAGGCCAGTTCAAAATAAAGATCGGTTGCCTTAAAGGAATTTTCCCCACTGTATCTGGCCAAACGCTCAAACAAGGCCAAGCGGCTGTTGGCGGGCATCTGTCCGTTCCGATATTTACCCGATAGCACCCCAAAGGCCAGGGGGGAGTAGGCCAAAAGCCCTATGTTTTCCCTGTGGCATATTTCGGCACTGCCCACTTCAAAAAGTCGATTGAGGAGGGAATAGGGATTTTGAACGGTGATCATTTTGGTGGCAGGAGACTGGGAGGCTCGCAAAAAACGCATGATCCCCCAGGGATTTTCATTAGACAGGCCGATGTGTCTGATCTTTCCCGCTTTGATGTTGTCGTTCAGTGCATCGAGGACGGCTTCAAAATTTTCTTCCCATGGATCGTTGGGGTCGTATCGAAAACTTCTTACCCCAAAGGTGTTGGTTTTTCTTTCGGGCCAGTGCAACTGATAGAGGTCGATATAATCGGTCTGTAGTCTTTGGAGGCTCTTGTCGATGGCCTCGTCGATATGGGCTTTTTTAAAGCTGAGGTTTTTGCGGATGTGTTTGGTATAATCACCCGGCCCTGCAACTTTGGTGGCCAGGATGATTTTGTCTCTATGGCCTGTTTTTTTGAACCATGTTCCGATGATGCGCTCGGTTTCCCCTTGGGTTTGGGCATCCGCAGGGACTGGATAGAGTTCGGCTACATCAAAAAAATTAACCCCTTGTTCCAGTGCGTAATCCATTTGCTCATGGCCTTCGGCTTCTGTATTTTGCCTGCCCCAAGTCATGGTACCCAAGCAGATCTTACTGACTTTGATATCAGTATCAGGCAAAAGATTGTAATCCATAATTTAGTCTATCGTATTGATGATTTGTTTTATTTCGTCTAGTTGTGGACTGAGTACAACCTCTATTCTTCGGTTGGCGGCTCGTCCTTGTCGTGTAGAATTGGGAGCAATGGGCAGATATTCTCCTCTTCCTGCGGCAGTGAGGTTTTGGGGAAGGATATCGGGATTTTCAAGCAATTGGTTAACAATAGCCGTAGCGCGTTTGGTGGACAGATCCCAGTTGCCTTTTAGGGGACCTTTACCACTGTAGGGAACATTGTCGGTATGTCCTTCGATAAGGATGGCTATGTCCGGATTATCTGCCAAAACATTTCCCAATTCTTCAATGGCCAACCGCCCCTCTGCTCCCACTGTCCAGCTTCCGGATCTGAATAAAAGTTTATTTTCCATAGAGACATAGACCTTTCCGTCCCGGGCTTCGACGGTGAGTCCTTTGTCTTCAAAATTCAATAGTGCGTCTGATAATTTTTCTTTTAGGTTGCGCATGGCCTCTTGCTGGCGTGTGATCAGTCCCTCCAGTTCATCGACTCGGGCCATACGGTCGGCCAACTCATTTTCTCTTTCAGCGATTTTTTCCATCAGCGCTTCATTCTCTGCGATTCGCTCTTTGAGTGCTGTTTCACTGTTTTGTTTGAGTAAATCAAGAGAGGATTCCAGTTGTCCCAGTTTTTGTTGTTTTTGGTTAAGACTGTCTTCGGTTTCTTCTAAAGTTTCTTCGAGGGTGACAAATTTTTCGGTCAAATCCTTAATTTCAGCGTTTAGGTTTTCGATGCTTTTGGTTTGACGGTTGTAGTTGTCTTTGAGCTGTGCATAACGGGATTCCAAATCATTGAATACACGATTGGAAACGCAGGAAGTGAGGCATAGGGCAATCAGGATAAAGGCGGTAATTTTCACAGGTTTAAATTTAGGTTAACTAGTTGATATTTAAGCATTTTCTTTTATTGATAAATTTATCTTGGTTGTTTAAATCCCTCTATGAGGGTTTCATGAGGTTCAATTAAAGTTCGAGTTCTACTCCCACTGGGCAATGGTCAGAATGTTTGGCGTCGGGAAGCAGGTAGGCACGTTTGATGTTGTTTTTAAGGTTTTCACTGACCAGGTTGTAATCGATACGCCACCCTTTGTTGTTGTTTCGGGCGTTGGCCCGATAGCTCCACCAACTGTACTGGTGAGGTTCCGGGTTGAGGTGGCGAAAGGAATCAACAAATCCATTGTTCATAAATGTATCAATCCATTGGCGTTCTTCGGGCAGAAAGCCGGAAACATTTTTATTGCTAACAGGATCGTGGATGTCGATGGCTCGGTGGCAAATGTTATAATCACCACAAATCACCAATCTGGGATGATTTTTTTTCAGGGCATCAATATACTCTTGAAAATCGTCCATGAATTTGAACTTGTGTTCCAATCGGTCGAGATTGGTACCGGAGGGGAGGTAGAGGCTGATAACCGATACATTCTCATAATCGGCACGTATGACCCTGCCTTCAAAATCCATATGTTCTATTCCTGTTCCAGCCTGAACGTGTAGGGGATTGGTTTTGGTTAAAATGGCGACCCCACTGTATCCTTTTTTTTGAGCAGAGTGCCAGAAGTGTTGATAGCCCATTTGTTCAAATAAATCGGTGTTGACTTGTTCTTCTAAGGCTTTGGTTTCCTGTAGACAGACCACATCGGGGTCAGCTGCGCTGAGCCACTCGGCAAAACCTTTGTTCAGGGCGGCACGGATACCGTTAACGTTGTATGAAAGTATCTTCAAACTTTGTTTTTATCAAATATAAAAAAACGAAAGCTGAGTAAAAATTCAAAACCGGTCTATGGGAAAGAAGATTTTAAAGCTTTTTCAACAATTCGCTCATCGAAAGCTTGTCTCTCAACAAATCCCCTAGTACCTCGATAGCGATTCGTTCTTGGGTCATGCTGTCCCGGTCTCTGATGGTCACACTCTGATCTTCCAAGGTTTGATGATCTATGGTAATGCAATAAGGAGTCCCCAATGCATCTTGTCTGCGATAGCGTCGGCCCACGGCATCTTTTTCGTCATGGGTGACGGAAAAATCCCACTTGAGATCCCCCACA
>JAAZUX010000095.1 GCA_018623955.1 Flavobacteriaceae bacterium
ATTAAAAAGATCACCCCGTTGTGCAGGCTAGGAAAACAGTCACGCCGGGTGTATTCTGAAATCTCATAATTCATAAGAAAGGAGAGTCTGTCTGTGATATAGGAACCGGAGAGAGAGGTTTCAAACAAATGAGACATGGTAAACTTTGGACCTACAGCAGGAAAAATAACATAGCCTACATATCCAATGTAAAAGGTAAGAATTACAGAAACCAAAGTTTCGCGAAAAGCAACATTCTTTTTTCGGACATACAAGTACATGGTGAAAAGCAAAATGTAGATCAAAAAAGAGCTGTAGGAAAAATACATGAAATCGGTCAGATCTGGTGTGATGAATTGTTCCAAATAAATGGCAGGTTGAAAACCCAGTAGGTATTCATCCCAAGTAATTAAGGTAGCATCAACATCATTGGGGTTCACCAAATGAACCATATCGTGCATGTTGGTATAAATGGAAATACAAAATGCAAAAGGGAGGGTTTCGCGCAGAAAATCAAGAACGATTTTGATCAGGCGTCCCATTTTGGATCTCAACAACACCTTTAAATCTTTGAGCTTGATAATACCTAAAAAAAGGAAAAAAACAAGTCCAGTAATCAAAAAACGATCAATATTGGAGGCTCTAAACCCTTCCTTATTATAGTAAATAATCATAAAAAAAAGCATTGGAATCAGTAAAACCAATGCTAAAAACTCTTCCAAGCGGAGTTTGAAAATAAATTTGAAACGAGAAGCTGTCATTTTAAAAAATAACGATGGTTAATTGGTCTGTTTTTAAAATGAACTAGCTGAGCGAATTTTGTTTTTTGATCAAATTCAAAGCAGAACCCTCCTTATACCACTCAATCTGTTGGGCATTGTAGGTATGGTTGGCGGAGATGGTATCTTTTGAACCGTCTGCGTGTACCACTTCGATGGTGATGGCTTTACCGGGAGCAAATGACGCCAAATCAACAAAGTTGAATACGTCGTCTTCCTGAATCAAATCGTAGTCGTTTTCGTTGGCAAATGTGATGCCCAACATGCCTTGCTTTTTGAGGTTGGTTTCGTGTATTCTGGCAAAAGACTTTACCAGAACCACTTTGACCCCCAAGTGACGGGGTTCCATGGCGGCATGTTCTCGGGACGATCCCTCTCCATAGTTGTGATCTCCTACAACCACTGTGGGTATGCCTTCTTTTTTGTAAGCTCTTTGAACGTCGGGCACTCCTCCATAGTCTCCTGTCAATTGGTTTTTGACAAAATTGGTTTTTTCGTTGAAGGCATTGACGGCTCCGATAAAGCAGTTGTTGGAGATGTTGTCCAAATGTCCGCGATACCTCAACCAAGGACCAGCCATGGATATGTGATCGGTAGTACATTTTCCAAAGGCTTTTAGAAGCAATTTTGCGTTCATAAGGTTTTTTCCATCCCATGGATTAAAAGGGGTGAGCAGTTGGAGCCTCTCCGAGTCCTCTTTGACCACTACATTGACCCCCGAACCATCGGCTTCGGGAGCGAGGTATCCGTTGTCTTCAACATCAAATCCCTTGGGAGGGAGTTCCATACCTTGGGGAGCATCGAGCATGACAGATTCACCTTCTTCGTTGAGCAAGCTATCGGTCATGGGGTTAAAATCCAATCTTCCTGATATGGCAACAGCCGCGACCATCTCTGGAGAGGCTACAAAAGCATGGGTATTGGGATTGCCATCGGCACGTTTGGAGAAATTTCGGTTAAAGGAGTGGATGATGGAATTTTTTTTTGCTTTGTCTGCTCCAGCCCTATCCCATTGACCAATACAGGGTCCGCAGGCATTGGTGAATATTTTGGCGTTGAGGTCTTCAAAAATTCTCAGTAATCCATCCCTTTCGGCAGTATATCTTACTTGCTCCGATCCGGGGTTGATTCCAAATTCAGCCTTGGTTACTAATTTTTTATCCACAGCTTGTTGGGCAATACTGGCGGCTCTGGACAAATCCTCGTAAGAGGAATTGGTACAGGATCCAATCAATCCCCATTCTACTTTCAATGGCCATTCCCCTTCGGTAGCTTTTTCACTCATTTGATCTACGGGAGTCGCCAAATCTGGAGTGAAAGGGCCATTGATATGCGGCATCAAGCTGTCCAAATTGATTTCGATGACTTGATCAAAATACTTTTCAGGTTGGGCATAAACTTCCGGATCTGCGGTGAGGTGTTCTTTAACCTGGTTGGCTGCATCAGCCACATCATCTCTTCCGGTAGCCCTCAGGTATCTTTCCATGGAGGAGTCGTATCCAAAAGTAGAGGTGGTGGCCCCTACTTCGGCACCCATATTACAAATGGTTCCTTTTCCGGTACAAGACATGGACTCTGCTCCAGGGCCAAAATATTCTATGATGGCTCCGGTTCCTCCTTTTACGGTAAGAATACCGGCTACTTTAAGGATAACATCCTTTGGGGCGGTCCAGCCATTGAGTTTTCCGGTCAATTTTACACCGATCATTTTTGGAAATTTAAGTTCCCAAGGCATGCCTGCCATTACATCTACGGCATCGGCTCCTCCAACACCTATGGCAACCATACCCAGTCCTCCTGCATTAACGGTATGGGAATCTGTCCCAATCATCATCCCTCCGGGAAAAGCATAATTTTCCAAAACCACTTGGTGGATGATTCCTGCACCCGGTTTCCAAAAACCAATACCGTATTTGTTGGACACCGATTCTAGAAAATTGAAAACCTCTGCACTGGAACTATTGGCCGATTTTAGATCAGCTGCAGCTCCTTCTTTGGCTTGTATCAAGTGGTCGCAGTGAACGGTAGTGGGTACGGCCACTTTGGTCTTGCCTGCCTGCATGAATTGCAGTAAAGCCATTTGTGCAGTGGCATCCTGACAGGCAATGCGGTCTGGAGCAAAATTGACATAATCTTCCCCTCTTTTGAAGGACTGACTTGGTTTTTTATCCCACAAATGGGCGTAAAGAATCTTTTCACTTGAAGTGAGCGGACGGTTTAAAATATTTTTTGCAAGGGTTATGCGTTCCTCTAGTTGCGCATAATTGTGCTTGATCATCTCAATGTCAAAAGCCATGTAATTCTAATTTAGTGGATGTAAAAGTACAAAATAAGAGTGAAATCATAATGGACTGTGTCCCCTTTTTAAAGACGATTTTTAAGATTGATCTATCCTTTTTTTGAGAGATTTAACCCCCTAGATTTTGGATACAATTCAATTTAGCCAGAGATATTTAGGGAGGAACATCGAGGGGTGATTTGGACTATTTTTTGATTCTGTTTTTTGGGGTGAGGCACCGCTTAAAATAAGTCATAAAAAAAAAGCCCAAAAATTCCAAAAAATGTAAGCAAATAAATACGTTAATAATAAAAAATTACTAAATTTGCACCCGCTTAAACAATATAGATACAACATAAATTATGGCTAAAGAAACTTTTGATCGGTCAAAACCCCACTTAAACATTGGAACCATCGGCCACGTAGATCACGGTAAAACAACACTTACAGCTGCGATCACAAAAGTGCTTGCAGACGCTGGAATGTCAGAAGCAAAAAGCTTTGATCAAATTGATAACGCACCAGAAGAAAAAGAACGTGGTATTACCATTAATACTTCACACGTTGAATATCAAACGGAAAATCGTCACTATGCGCACGTTGATTGTCCTGGTCACGCTGACTATGTAAAGAACATGGTTACGGGTGCCGCACAAATGGACGGTGCAATCTTGGTTGTTGCTGCAACTGATGGACCTATGCCACAAACCCGCGAGCACATCTTGTTGGGCAGACAGGTAGGTGTTCCAAGAATAGTAGTATTCTTGAACAAAGCCGATATGGTGGATGACGAAGAGCTTTTAGAGTTGGTTGAGATGGAAGTAAGAGAATTGCTTTCTTTCTACGATTATGATGGAGACAACACTCCTGTTATACTGGGATCAGCTCTTGGTGCATTGAATGGAGAACAAAAGTGGGTAGATACAGTCCTTAAGTTGATGGAAGAAGTTGACGGATGGATCGAATTGCCTAAGCGTGACGTAGAAAAAGATTTCTTGATGCCAGTAGAGGACGTTTTCTCTATTACTGGTCGTGGGACTGTGGCTACAGGAAGAATCGAAACCGGAGTTGCCAACACTGGTGACGAAGTGGACATCATTGGAATGGGAGCTGAAAAAATGAAGTCAACCATTACTGGTGTAGAAATGTTCAGAAAAATATTAGATCGAGGAGAAGCAGGAGATAACGTAGGTATTCTTTTGAGAGGTGTTGAAAAAACAGACATCAAAAGAGGTATGGTTATTTGTAAGCCTGGTTCAGTTACCCCTCATGCCAAATTTAAAGCTGAGGTCTATATCTTGAAAAAAGAAGAAGGAGGTCGTCACACACCTTTCCATAACAATTACCGTCCACAGTTCTATGTAAGAACTACAGACGTTACAGGAAACATTGTATTGCCTGACGGAGTTGAGATGGTAATGCCAGGTGACAACCTAACCATAACAGTAGATTTGATTCAGCCCATTGCATTGAACGTAGGTCTTAGATTTGCGATTCGTGAAGGAGGAAGAACTGTTGGAGCAGGTCAGGTTACTGAGATTTTAGACTAAACAAATAAGTTTTTAGTATGACCTTAAGGTGTCCGCCTCTGGCGGATGCCTTTTGTGTCAAATAAAAACGGGTTTAGCTCAGTTGGTAGAGCACTGGTCTCCAAAACCAGGTGTCGGGAGTTCGCGCCTCTCAACCC
>JAAZUX010000096.1 GCA_018623955.1 Flavobacteriaceae bacterium
GGGTGGTGTAGAGCAACATCTTACCCAATTGCCCTCCACCAAGTATTCCAAGCGTTTTTGAAGTAGAAAAAAATTCCATCGCGAAGTTTTTACAAAAATACGCATAAGTTTTTTGCTTGGAAAAAAACAATACAATTTGGATATCTTTGCTACAAATAATATTTGATGATCAATCTAGTACTCTTTGGAAAACCCGGAGCGGGAAAAGGAACCCAGGCAGAATTTTTAAAATCCAAATATCAATTGTTTCACATCTCTACCGGAGATTTGTTCAGACATCACATTTCCAACCAAACAGCATTGGGAACATTGGCGCAATCTTATATGGACAAAGGAGATTTGGTTCCCGATCAGGTGACCATCGACATGCTTAAGGATGCGGTCGAAAATAACCCCAAAGCAAAGGGTTTTATTTTTGACGGTTTTCCCAGAACGACAAAACAAGCTGAGGCTCTGGATGCTTTTTTGAGTGAAAAATCCATGCAAATCAGTGCTACTTTGGCCTTGGAGGCCGATGATGATATCTTGGTGGGTCGCTTGATCAACAGAGGAAAAACCAGTGGTAGGGCTGATGATCAGGATGAAGAAAAAATCAGAAATAGATTCGAAGAATACAACAATAAAACGGCTCCGTTAAGAGATTTTTACTCGGCACAAGGAAAATTCCACAGTGTAGACGGTATTGGCAGTATTGACGAAATTACGCAAAGACTGACTGTGCTGATTGATGGCTTGCTTTAAACAATGACTGAGGCAAATTTTGTTGACTACGTAAAACTCAACCTTAAATCAGGAAAAGGAGGCAAGGGTTCTGTACACCTACACCGCGAAAAATACATCACCAAAGGCGGGCCCGACGGTGGGGATGGAGGCCGAGGTGGACACATCTTCATTCGGGCCAATCCCAATTTATGGACTTTGTATTCCTTTAAATTTACTAGACATTTCACGGCGGGTCATGGAGGAGACGGTAGTAAAAACAGAAGTAGTGGGGCACAGGGCAAAGACGTTTACATCGATGTACCCTTGGGAACCGTCGTCAAAAGTTCGGAGACCGAAGCAGTACTTTTTGAGATTGTTGAGCCGGAACAAGAATTTATATTGTTGGAAGGAGGAAAAGGGGGATTGGGCAATTGGAATTTTAAATCTTCCACCAACCAAACCCCAAGATATGCTCAGCCGGGAATCCCGGGACAAGAATTACAGGTTACCTTGGAACTTAAAGTACTGGCCGATGTGGGCTTGGTAGGTTTTCCCAATGCAGGGAAATCGACACTTTTGGCGGCCCTGACCGCGGCCAAACCCAAAATCGCAGATTATGAATTTACGACCCTAAAACCCAACTTGGGCATTGTACCCTATAGAGATTTTCAATCTTTTGTAATGGCAGATATACCCGGGATAATCGAAGGAGCCGCCGAAGGTAAGGGATTGGGACACTATTTTCTTCGCCATATCGAACGCAATTCCGTATTGCTTTTTTTGATACCTGCCGATACCCCTGACGTTAAAAAATCCTTTGAAATTTTATTTAAAGAACTTAGAACCTACAATCCCGAATTGATGGATAAAGACTTCATTGTTGTACTCTCAAAGTGCGATTTGTTAGACGAAGAACTCAAATCGGAATACGCTGAGGAAATGATAAAAAACTTTGGTGAAATTCCCCATTGTATGATTTCGGCTGTGGATCAATCTGGTTTACTTCCCCTCAAAGACATGATTTGGAAAATACTAAACGCCTCACATGTCTAGAATAACAGGGACAATTCTTCTTTTTATTTTTCCTTGGTTGATCTTTTCGCAACTAAAAACCCCATTTGTGTCTTATGATTTCGAAAATGATTCCAATTATAAAAACGAATTAAAACTTTTAAAAAACCACCCGAATCGGGAATCTGAGGGTATCATCAAATCTATTGCTGAATTGTCCTATGATTACAAGGATTGGGAGACTGCCATCGACCATTACGAAAAACTTTTGGTCAACTCGCCAACGGCCGAAAATTATTTTAAACTGGGCGTAGCGGCAGCTCGAAAATCATTAGAGGTTCCACGGTTTTTCTCGGTTCCCTATGTCATCAAAGCCCGAAAATCAGTACTGCAAGCCCACGAATTGGCACCCAAAAGAGTTATTTTTTTGAATTTATTGATTCAGTTATATGCCGAAATTCCCTCACTTTTGGGAGGAAGTGTTGATTTTGCTGAAAAAAAAGCCAATGAATTGAGGGATATTGACCCTGTCGAGGGAGGGATGATGCAAGCCTATGTTTTTCAAGTCAAAAATGATTTTAAGGCTTCAGCATCAAAATATACTGAGGTTTTTCAAAGCCTAAAAGACATATTTCCAGATCCAGAAAATTGTGTTGTTGAACTGGGAAGAGATTTGATTTTCGATTTGGGTAGGGTGTCAGCCCAATACCAAATGGAATCCAATTTGGGATTGCTTTTTCTGGATCATTATTTGAAATCTTATGGGTTTCAGGACAATTACCCCTTGGAATGGGTCTATTATTATCGCTCAAAAATTTACCTTTACAGGAAGGAGTTTCAAAAGGCTGAGGCTTCGATTCAAAAGGCCTTGGAGATTAACTCCAATTTTGAAGAGGGTTTGGAATTTCTAAAAATTGTAAAGCTTGAGTAAATACCATTTTATAGCCATTGGAGGGAGTGCCATGCACAGCCTGGCGATCGCACTAAAGGAAAATGGCCATCAGGTCACCGGAAGTGACGATGCAATTTTTGATCCTTCTTTGACCCAGTTGCAGAAAGCTGAAATCTGTCCCGAACAAATGGGTTGGTATCCTGAAAAAATAAACAAAAATCTCGATGCAGTCATTGTGGGAATGCATGCCAAAAAAGACAATCCCGAACTGTTGGCTGCACAAAAAATGGGGGTGCCACTTTTTTCCTACCCCGAATTGATTGCCCACTATACCCAGAACAAAACCAGGGTAGTGATTGCCGGAAGCCATGGCAAAACCACCATTACTGCTATGGTTTTACACGTATTGAATTATCATCAAAAATCGGTGGATTATATGATTGGTGCCCAATTGGAGGGCTTTGAAAATTCAGTTTTTTTGTCTGAAAACAACGAATTTATCATTCTCGAAGGAGATGAATACCTGTCTTCTCCTATTGATCTTAGGCCCAAATTCCATCATTATAAACCTCAAATTACATTGATCAGTGGAATTGCATGGGATCATGTAAATGTTTTTAAAACTCAGGCGGATTACAACCGCCAATTTGAAATATTTATTGAATCCATTACCGCAGGTGGGGTTTTGGTATTCAATGAAGAGGACGATACCTTGCAAAAAATGGCAGGGGATGCCCAAAACACGATCAGAAAAGAGCCTTACAGCATTGTAGATTATTCGAATTCCGAGGGCGTAACCTATTTGGAGACAGATGAGGGACCGATTCCCTTAGCCATCTTTGGAAAGCACAACCTTTCCAACCTCTCTGGAGCGAAGTGGATTTGTCAATTGATGGGTGTTGATGAAGATGATTTTTATCAAGCCATTATCAGTTTTAAAGGAGCTTCAAAACGCTTGGAACGGCTTGCTAACGGTAAGACAAGTTACCTTTTTAAGGATTTTGCCCATGCCCCGAGTAAAGTCAAAGCGACCACTCTGGCTGTAAAGGAACAATTTCCTGATTCTAAGCTTGTCGCTTGTTTGGAATTGCATACCTACAGTAGTTTGGATCCTTCATTTATTGTCCACTATCGCAATAGCCTAGAAAAAGCAGATATACCCATCGTGTTTTATGATCCTGAAGCTCTGAAAATAAAAAACAGACCCCCAATCAGTCCTGAAGAAATTGTTGTGGCATTTGATCTCCCAGAATTGAGGGTTTTTACAGAACCACAAAAATTGAAAGATCACCTTTTGGAACTGGATTATCATCAAAAAGTTTTGTTGATGATGAGTTCGGGGAATTATGGTGGGCTGGATTGGGATGCGTTAAAATCCAAACTATCTCACTACTAAAATTCTTGAATAATTTTTATCTTTATGTAGATTAAAAACTCATGTCTGATTTGCCCCCAAATCTAACGATCAAACAATGGGATCCTGATGACCGTCCCAGGGAAAAACTAAAGGAAAAAGGATCCAAAGCCCTTTCTGTAGCTGAATTGCTGGCCATAATTATCGGTAGTGGAAGTCGGGGAGAGAGTGCGGTTGAGTTGATGAAGCGTATTTTACATCATCAAAAAAACGGACTGATGGACTTAAAAAATATTTCCCTACAAAGCCTCATGCAATTCAAAGGAGTGGGACTGGCTAAGGCCATCAAGATAATGGCTGTCCTGGAACTTTCATCATGTTTACAAATCCTTCCCTACGCAGAAAAAAAACAATTTACCTCAAGCGCTTTGGTGTTTCAGTATTTAACGCCATTTCTCTCTCCATTGGGCCATGAGGAATTTTGGATTCTATACCTCAATCAATCCAATCGTTTACTGGAAAAAAAATGCTTAAGTAAAGGGGGAATCAATCAAACCGTGGTGGACATTCGATTGGCATTAAAAAGTGCTATAGAATTGGGAGCAACAGCCATGATTTTGGCCCATAATCACCCTTCGGGAAATCTCAAACCCAGCCCACAAGATCACAACATAACCCAAAAATTCATCAAGGCTGCCAGTACTTTTGACATTCTAATTTTGGATCATCTTATTGTCTCTGAAAAGCGTTA
>JAAZUX010000097.1 GCA_018623955.1 Flavobacteriaceae bacterium
ATGAGAGGGGGGATTTTCGATTACAACTATACCCTCGAAAAAGCCGATTTCTCCAAATATTTGTTTGGAGCTAACAAAGAATTGCACCAAAAAAAATCAAATCTTATAGATCAGCTTGAGGAAGAGTTCGATTTAGCAATCCTACAATCACTTTTAAATCAAGAAATCGATACAGACTTTGTAAGATTGGTCAAAGAATACCTCCCTTTAAAATTCAGTAGAAGACATGGAGATCCCAGTCGACCTTGGAACAAGTTTTCCATCAATACCAAAAGTGAAATTGACGGATCAAAGATACTCGACTATCAAGGGAACTGGCGAGATATTTTTCAAAACTGGGAAGCCCTAGCCCATGCCTATCCCGATTTTATCGAAGGGATGATCTATAAGTTTTTAAACGCATCTACTTTTGAAGGTTACAACCCCTACAGACTGACCAAAGGTGGCTTCGACTGGGAGACCATTGAACCCGACAATCCGTGGTCCTATATCGGATATTGGGGAGACCATCAAATCATTTATTTACTCAAGTTTTTAGAATTTTCCGAAAACTACTTTCCCAACAAACTCAATGGCATAATCGATCAGGATTTATTTGTTTTTGCCAACGTACCCTACAAGATCAAACCTGTGGAGGATATATTGAAAGATCCCAAAAACACCATTGATTTTGACTTTGAAGCCAACGAAAAAATTCACAGGCGTAAAAATCAAATTGGAGCGGATGGAGCTTTACTTCAAGATGCTCAGGGTCAGATTTATAAAGTCAATTTTATTGAGAAGATTTTGGTGAGCCTATTGGCCAAAATTTCAAACTTTATTCCCGAGGCAGGAATCTGGATGAATACCCAGCGTCCTGAGTGGAATGATGCCAACAATGCACTGGTAGGTAATGGGGTTTCTATGGTTACCCTCTATTATCTGAAAAGATTTTTATCCTTTTTCAAAGGGTTCATTGCTCAATCAGAGCAATCCGAATTTACCATTTCTGCCGAACTGCATCAATTTTTCAGTCAAACTTTTCAGACTTTTGATCAACAAAAGCACTTACTCAACGCACCTATCAATGATCAAGATCGTAAGAAGGTCTTTCAGAGTCTCGGTCAAGCAGGAAGTGACTATCGCCAAAAAATTTATACCCACGGCCATTCAAATCGAAAGGAAAGAATAACGACAGAAGAATTAGATGCTTTTATAACAGTTACCAATGCTTTTGTTGAGCACACCATCAAAGCCAACAAAAGAGACGACAAACTCTATCATGCCTACAATCTGATTGCTGTAGAGGACGACCGCTTTTCGATCTCCTATCTCTCCGAAATGTTAGAGGGTCAAGTTGCCGTATTAAGCTCAGGTTTTCTATCGGCTCAGGAGAGTGTTGAACTCTTGGACAGCCTCAGAAATAGCAAACTCTACAGAGCAGATCAAAACAGCTATATCCTCTATCCGGACAAAGATCTGCCCTTATTTCTTCAAAAAAATAACATACCCGCAGACAAAGTTAACAACAGCAAGCTTTTGCAAAAGCTTTTAGAAAATAACAACGTTGATATCCTTTCTAAAGATGTTTTGGGACAATATCATTTCAATCCGGCTTTTAACAACGTTAACGGTCTAAGAAATGCTTTGGATCAGCTTCCAAGTGAATACGAAAGTTTTGTCGAAAAAGAATCCGAATCTCTCTTTTCCCTCTATGAGTCTGTTTTTCATCACAAATCATTTACCGGAAGATCTGGAACCTTTTTTGGATATGAGGGATTGGGCTCCATTTATTGGCACATGGTATCAAAACTCTTATTGGCCAATTATGAGGTGGTTTCAAAATCCATTGAATCGGGTGTGGCAAAAAAGTGGATCGATCGATTGGTAAATCATTATCACAAGATCAATGACGGTATTGGTCTAAATAAATCTCCCGAGCTGTACGGTGCTTTTCCCACAGATCCTTATTCGCATACGCCTAAGGGAAAGGGTGCACAGCAACCCGGTATGACCGGTCAAGTCAAGGAAGACCTCCTCAGCAGAGCAGGAGAGATCGGTGTTAAGGTCAAAGAAGGAATCCTGTGTTTTGAACCCGAGTTACTCAGAAGTGAGGAGTTTTTGGATCATGCCAAAGTATTTTATTTCATCAATATCCATCAGGAAAAAAGTGAAATACTTTTGGTGCCAAAATCATTGGCTTTCACCGTTTGCCAAGTTCCTGTAGTCTATCAAAAATCTGATGAAAATGTAATTGAAGTCCATGCAAAAGATGGTAGTGTAACCCATTTGAAAGGAAAACAACTCGATTCAAAAATAAGTCAAGCAGTATTCAGTAGATCGGGTGAGTTTGAAAAAATCGTTGTGTTCCTAGATGCTTTAAATTAAAATGAAATCACCTTGATCATCCATTCCTTTTTTTTACGCCAACCTTTGACAAAAGCCTCCGGTTTCTTGTCGGTTTGGATGGTGGGAATGATGTTGATGGCTTGTCAGCAAAGTGATCAACCATTTCAAAGCACTACGCCCTTTGCCTCTGATATTTTAGGGAATCCCCAATACAAAGCCATCTCCTATGGTGGCTACAGGACCAATATGCGCGAAATTCAACCTTCACTCGGAGAAATCATTGAAGATCTCAAAATTTTGCAGGCCCTGGATTTCAAACTCATCCGTACTTATAATGTTCATTTCGATTTTACTCAAAATGTATTAAAAGCCATAAAGGTTTTAAAACAACAAAATCCTGAGTTTGAAATGTACGTCATGTTAGGGGCATGGATCAATTGTAAAGATGCTTGGACTGCACAACCCAATCACGATAAGGAGGATTTCAGGGCAAATGCATTGGAAATCAGCCGGGCAGTAGAATTAACCCAGATATATCCCGATATCGTCAAAATTATTTCCGTGGGAAATGAAGCCAGAGTGCGTTGGCAAACCTCCTATTATGTGCAGCCCAAGGTCATTCTGGATTGGGTCAATCACCTACAACAATTGAAATTGGAAAACAAACTTCCCAAAAACCTTTGGATCACCAGTTCCGATGACTTTATTTCATGGGGTGGAGGAGATCCCTCCTACCACCATCCTGATTTAGAAAAATTGGCAGCTGCAGTGGATTACATTTCCATGCATACCTATCCCTTTCACAATACCCATTACAATCCTGAATTTTGGACTTCACAAATCCAGTTTGAAAATCAACACACCCACAGGCAAAGTATTGACAGTGCTATGGTACGGGCTAAAAAATTTGCCGTTACCCAATACAATAACGTCAAGAGTTACATAAAGACGCTGGGTGTGGTAAAGCCGATTCATATCGGTGAAACCGGTTGGGCTACTCAAAGTAGTGGTTTGTATGGAAGTAAAGGTTCCAGGGCTGCTGACGAATACAAACAAGCCTTGTATTTTCAATTGATGAGTGATTGGGCCACCCAAAATAAAATCACATGTGTCTTTTTTGAAGCCTTTGATGAATCATGGAAAAATCCTGATGACCCCATACATTCTGAGAATCACTTTGGCTTGTTTACAATAGATGGTAAAGCCAAATTCGCGCTCTGGGAATTCCACGATAATGGAACTTTTGAAAACCTTTCAAGAGGAAAGAACCCTATACAAAAAACATTCCAAGGAAACAAAAAACAGCTTTTTTCATCTGTCCTAACTCCTGTAGAAAAATGAAAATCACCAGACTTATATTTTCACTACTCACCGCCACCCTAATGGGCTTAATGGTTGGATGTAATCCCGCTACTGAAAAAGTCACGATAAAAGGGAGACAAATACGGGTTAACGATGCCCCTTATTTCATCAAAGGTGTTTGTTATAACCCGGTTCCCAAAGGCTCTGAAAAAAGAGATTTCACCACTTTGAAGACTGATCTTAATTTGATGGTCGAGGCGGGGATCAATACACTGAGAGTATACAGTCCCATTGAAGAAAAATCTGTCTTGGATCAAATTGAAGCGGCGGGGATCAAAGTCATCATCAGCATAGGCTACAATCAACAAGGGTATTACGATTTGAATACCAAATCATACATCAATTACGTCAAAAAGTACAAAGACCACAATGCCATTTTACTTTGGGAATTGGGGAACGAATACAATTACCACCCCGAGTGGTTTGATGGAGACATTAAAAAATGGTATGCAATCGTCAATCAGGCCGCAAAAGCCATTCATCAAATCGATGGAAATCATCCGGTTTCTACTGCTCATGGTGAGTTGCCGGATTCTTTGGCCTTTTCAATGTGTACCGATCTTGATTTATGGGGTTTAAATGTATACCGTTGGGACAACCCCCATGCGCTATTTGAACAATGGGAAGAATTGAGTGATAAGCCCTTGTATTTTTCCGAAGCGGGCAGTGACAGCTATATGACCACTGATCGTGATGATTTTACCCAAGGTGAAAATCAAAAAGCCCAGTCCGTTGCCAACTCCAAAATAGTGGATGCTGTTTTTCAAAATGCTCACTTGATCAGCGGATTGACCCTGTTCTCTTTTTCTGATGAATGGTGGAAGGCGGGAAATCCCCAACAACAAGACATCGGTGGTTTCGCACCAAACAGTTCCGGAGTTCCCTATGATGGAAGCCCCAATGAAGAATTTTGGGGAATCGTTGACATCGACCGAAACAAAAAAGAGTCGTTCCATGTTTTAAAGGAACAATACAGAAATTTTGATTTAAAAAAACAAAAAAC
>JAAZUX010000098.1 GCA_018623955.1 Flavobacteriaceae bacterium
ATGTAATGACCTCGTGTGATTTTCCAGACAGAAATTTCAACATTTCTTTGGCTACTTTTTTGTTTTCTGGTTTTCCCAGATATCGATTCTCACACCAAACGATGGTGTCTGCGGTAATGACAATTTGCTTTGGCCGGAGGGAGTTGACAAAAGGAGCGCTTTTTTGTCGGACGATAAACTCGGCTATTTTCTTTCCTTTAAGTTCTGGGGGAAAGGTTTCATCAACCGGATGGGTTTTGATGGTAAACGGAATGCTCAAGCTTTCTAAAAAATCCTTCCTCCTGGGTGAACCGGAAGCCAGTATAATTTGATAATCGTTGAAGGGAATCATCGCTTTGGACTACTGATTTATTTATTAAAAACCCCATTTGTTTTGTACCCTCATGACCTGTTCTATGATCTCTCTGACACATCCATCGCCTCCTTTTTTGTGGGATACATAATCCACAATCTTTTTGACATCGGAGACGGCATCCTGAGGGCAGGTAGCCACGCCTACCTTTTCCAATACAGATAAATCCGGTACGTCATCACCCATGTAAAGCACTTCTTCAGGATCGATATCGTAGGTTTTGACAAAATCATCAAAAGCAATATCTTTTTCGTGTATGCCCAAATAGACTTTATCAACCCCGAGTAGTTCGAGTCTTTTTCTTACCCCCTCATTGGTACCTCCCGATATGATACCGATTTTATAGCCTTTTATTAAGGCATATTTGATGGCAAAGCCATCACGAGTATTCATTTCCCGATACATTTCCCCTTCGGTGGTTATCATTAATTTTCCATTGGTCATCACACCATCCACATCGAAGACAAATGCAGAAACATTATTCAGTAGATTTTTGTAGTTCTTATCGCTCATGTTTTTTTTGAATTGAAGTAGTCAAATTTAGGTATAGTTTTTTTAAATCGTCATCTGTGAGCATTTCCAAATGTTTATCAATGGTTTTTTGGTCATGTCTAGAGGCAGGGCCGGTTTGGGAATTTTCAGGCCCGTTATCCAGTGCTTTTTGATAGGTTTCTTTGATCAAGAGACTGAAAATATGGAAAGGAATATTGTGTATTTTTGAAAGTTCACTTCCCAGATGTAGTAGATGGTTTCCAAAATTATTTATCAATACAGCAATCATATGCATTAGGGCTCTTTTATCACTGTTGAACTCATGGGCAACTCCACCTAGAGCCTTGGCCAAATCTTCAAGAAGGATTTGATCTTTAGGATGGGAGGTTTCGATGCAAAAAGTGAGCTTGTTGAAACTCAAATCACGCCCTTTTGTAAAGCTTTGTAGGGGGTAAAATACGGCTTTTCTTGACGGGCCGCTCAGTCGGTTTAGAGGCACCCCTCCGGCACAGTGGACGATCAATCCATCGGTTTGAATATTCTCACTGACGGATTTAATGGCATCGTCACTGACACAGATCAAATATAAATCGGCAGTTTTGAGTTGAGACAGTTGGTTGGTCACCGCTACTTTTGATTGTGCAAAATCAATTTTTTCTAGCGATCTGTTGTACCACTGGATCAAATTTACTTCCCTACAGGTCAAGAATTGCCTGTAGAAATGAAAAGCCAAATGGCCCGCTCCAATCAAAATAACTTTTCTCATTGATCAAAAATACATAAAGATATTTTCCTTGACTTTATGAAATCCAAATCATATTGTTATGAGCATCTACTTTTCCCTCCGCAATCAATTCTTTGCTAAGTTTTATTTGATGATCCCCATCTCCATCATTGTATTGGCCTGCGTTGGATCTTTTGCGATATATTTCATCACCATCAAGGGAAACTCTTCATTTAATTTTTTTCAAACACTAATTTGTGTGTCGGCAGCCATGAGTTATCTGGCAGTTTTGCTGGGTCAATTTAAAAAGGAAATTTTGTTTAAAGTGCTGATGATTGCATTGTTGACAGAAACCATCTTTTTGATCTTCAATTTGGCCTTTTGAAGTTATAATAATTCAATTTCAACCGATATCTTTGCACTGCAAATGATGAGGTGAAGATTGAGATGAAAGAAAAAATCCTTAAATATTTATTTTCGAACCAGTTGATGGCTTTGTTGTTCATTGCTTTTTCCACAGCAATGGCATTTGGAACTTTTATAGAAAGCTGGTACAGCACTGATACCGCCAAAATATGGGTTTACAATGCGTGGTGGTTTGAATTGATTTTAGCCCTTTTTATGGCCAATTTCTTTGGAAATATTTTCAAATACAGACTCTTAAGAAAAGAGAAATGGGCCATTCTCATGATCCATTTGTCTTTTATTTTAATCATTTTTGGTGCTTTTATCACCCGCTACTTTGGATATGAGGGGGTCATGCCCATTCGTGAAGGAGCTGTTGAAAATAGCTTTTTGTCTGATAAAACCTACTTGACGGTTTTTGTGGAGGGTGAGATCAAGGGCATCCCGCAGCGGAAAACACTTGAAAAAGATATTCTTTTTTCTGAGCACGTCAATAATGACTTTGAATGGCAAAATGAATTTAATGGTCAGCCTTTCACCATTCGATTTGAAAACTATGCAGAGGATGTAAGTGAACAATTGGTTTTGGATGATTCCGGTGATCGTTATCTTAAAATCGTTGAATCCTCTGACGGCAGCCGTCACGATCATTCTCTAAAAGAGGGTGAGGTAGCCAACATTCACAATATACTTTTTACATTAAATAACCCCATTGCGGGTGCCGTAAATATTCGTTCAGAGGCAGGATTGCATTACATTACTACCCCTTTTGATGGCAACTACCTCAGGATGGCCGATCAGCAATCTGGTGCTGTTCAGAAGGACATTGAGCAGGAATTACAGTTGCGTTCACTATACAACCTTCAGGGATTTCAGTTTGTTATCCCAGAACCTCCATTAAGAGGAAAATTTGACTGGGTAAAGTCTGAAGAGGGCGCCCCTGGAGTACAGGATGCATTACGACTTGAGGTATCCTCTGATGAAAAAACTGAATCAATTACCGTGTTGGGAGGTAAGGGAATTGTTAACAACATGAAAAAAATCACACTGGGCGGACTTGATTTTTACTTCAAGTTTGGTTCTAAGCGGTTGGATTTACCTTTTGCCATTCGTTTGAACGATTTTATTGCAGAAAAGTATCCCGGTACAGAAAAGAGTTACTCCTCTTTTATGAGTAAAATAACGGTAGAAGAGCAGACTGCCTTTGATTATGATATCTATATGAATCATGTTCTGGATCACAAGGGCTATCGTTTTTTTCAGGCCTCATTTGATCCCGATGAAAAAGGGACAGTCCTATCCGTCAATCACGATTTTTGGGGGACTTGGGTCACCTATGCAGGTTATATTCTACTCTATTTAAGTATGATGGGTATTTTCTTTTATGGAAAAACCAGATTTAAGGATTTGTCAAATGCCTTGGAAAAAATCAAACAGAAAAAGAAAGCGCTTGTTTCCATACTGTTTTTATTAGGTTCTTTAAGTTTAAATGCTCAAGAACACGATCATGCCCCACTGAACCACTTTGATTTTGACTCCGTGGTCAGGGCCAATACCATTGCCAAAGGACACGCACAAAAATTTGGTAGCTTAGTCATCCAAGATTTAGGAGGAAGAATGAAACCCGCCAATACTTTTTCTTCCGAATTGCTTCGTAAGGTCAGCAAAAAAGACCACTATGGTGAGCTCAATGCTGATCAGGTGATGATGTCTATTGTTGAAAGCCCAGCCCTGTGGTACAACGTTCCCATCATCTATCTCAAGAGAGGCAATGACAGTCTTCGTAAAATTGTAGGGGTAGATTCCAAACAAAAATACACCTCATTGGTTTCGTTTTTTGACAACCAAGGCAATTATAAAATTTCTTCTCAATTGGAAGACGCCTATCGGGCTGCTGTTCCCAATCAGTTTCAAAAGGATTTTATCGAGGTAGACAAGAGGGTGAACCTTTTGTATGCTGCATTAGAAGGTAAAATTTTAAGGGTTTTTCCGATTCCCGGTGATCCTTTGAACAAGTGGGTATCTTATCCCGAGTTGAATGAAGTCTCTTTTAAAGGAAAGGATTCTCTTTATGTACAAAATATTTTACCCCTCTACTTTAGTGCTTTGAGGTTGGCCAGACAGGACGGGGACTACGCCCAAGCTGAAAATCTCCTTCAGAGTCTTGAAGGTTTTCAGAAGAAATTTGGAGGTGCTGTCATGCCCTCAGAAGACAAAATTGAAGCCGAAATCCTTTACAATCAATACGATATTTTCAAAAAACTTTTCAGTTGGTACCTCTATGCAGGATTGTTGCTTTTTGTGTTACTGATTGTTAAAATCTTTAGGGAAGGCAAAACTTTGAATTTGAGTATCAATGTTTTGAAGGGCAGTGTGCTGCTGCTTTTCCTGTTACACACGGCAGGGCTGGTTGCCCGATGGTTTATTTCCGGTCATGCCCCTTGGAGTGATGCTTATGAATCCATGATCTATGTGGCTTGGGCCACCATGTTTTTTGGATTGATTTTCGGAAGAAAATCTGAGTTAACTTTGGCTGCCACTGCTTTTGTCTCTTCTATGGTATTGATGATTGCCCATTGGAACTGGATGGATCCGGCCATTGCCAATTTACAGCCTGTTCTCGATAGTTATTGGTTGATGATCCATGTAGCTGTGATCGTTGGCAGCTACGGACCTTTCGCGCTCAGTATGATCATTGGTGTGGTTGCACTTCTTTTG
>JAAZUX010000099.1 GCA_018623955.1 Flavobacteriaceae bacterium
ATTCGTGTCCCAAACCCTTAGCCTCAGATCGACAAGCGTCATTGACGGTGATGTTGTGATTGGGAAATTGATCGTAGAGTCTGGTGCCACCTTCAACGCCACCTGCTCCATGAACAAAGAGGGTAAAAAAGCAGACTTTAAGCTGGTTAAAAAACCCGAAGAAACCCATGAAAAAACAGCCTAGAAATTGGCTGATCTTTTCGGGACTTGCTTTTCAAATAGCTACAGTCATGTACATTATGATTTATTTGGGAGGCTGGATACAAGAAAAATGGGACATTACATCCAAATGGCCTAGCCTGGTCACCTCATCCATAGGGTTGGTTTTGGTACTGCTCATCATCATTAAACAAGGCAATAGAAGCTGAATCGGTGATTTCTACTTTACTCAAGTTTTCCGTTAAGCTCTTTTTGTTGATGACCGGCCTGTTTTGGCTTCAAACTTTTGCAATCAATCTGTTGGGATTTTCTGTTCAAGACGGGCTTTTAAAGGCTTGTTATCTCTTCAATACACTGATTGCACTGGTTTTTTTCTTCTTGCTTCTTTTTGTTTCAAAACACGACCCCACAATTTTGGGATGGGTTTTTCTTTTCACCAGTGGGATAAAGTTTTTACTTTTTTTCGCATTGATATTCCCCGGTTTTAAAGCCATTGGGCTGTCACCCCAGCAAGAGTTTTTAACTTTTTTCATTCCTTATACCGCTGCCATGAGCCTTGAAATACATCAATTGATAAATATTTTAAATCAGGAGAAATAGCCATTTATTCAAACCCAAAAAATAAATTTTAAAACTATTTTATTTAAAAGCCGAAAGACTTACATTTGCAGCTAAATTAAACGATTAGTTTAATGCTTATTATGCCGAAGGGACTGTACCTATACTTAGCAGCTTTTTTACTGATTTCATTCAGTACGCTAAGCGCAAAAGAATCTAACACCAAGGAAGATGAATCAACGGGTGACCTCAAGTCTGAGATAAAGGCATACATACTCCACCATTTACAAGACTCTCACGACTTCAATCTCCTTTCCTACAAAGACAAAACAACCAACGAAAAGGTCTATATTGGAATGCCATTACCGGTCATATTATGGGATGACGGTCTAAAAATGTTTTCTTCTTCCAAGCTCAAGCACGGGAAAAATGTAGTTCAAAAGGGAGACAATTACTATAAACTCTATCACGGTAAAATATACAGAACCGATGCCCAGGGAACGATCACCTATGACGATCACCACCACCCCACCAATGTTAAGCCGATCGATTTTTCGATTACCAAAAACGTGATTTCAATATTGTTAACCGCACTATTGATGTTTGTATTGTTCAGAGGGCTGGCACAATCCTATCAAAAAAACGGCATGATCGCTAAAGGTGTGGGACGGTTTTTTGAGCCCATTGTCCTTTATGTTAGAGACGAAATAGCCATCCCTAACATAGGCGAAAAACACCACAGAAGGTTTATGGGCTATTTATTGACCCTTTTCTTTTTTATCTGGTTTCTTAACCTTTTGGGATTAACCCCTCTGGGGATTAATGTAACCGGAAACATTGCCATCACCTTTTGTTTGGCACTGATCACCTTTGTCATCACGACCTTGGTAGGAAAGAAATATTATTGGAAGCACATCTTTTGGATGCCCGGTGTGCCATGGCCCATGAAAATCATTTTGGCACCCATAGAACTTTTAGGGTTGATCATCAAACCCTTTTCATTAATGATTCGTTTGTATGCCAACATATCGGCAGGACATATCGTATTGATGAGTTTGATCGCCCTTATTTTTATATTTAAAAACTGGATTGGATCCAGCCTGTCATTTGTATTGGCTTTTTCCATCTCCATCATCGAAATATTGGTAGCCCTATTACAGGCCTACATCTTTACGGTATTGTCAGCCTTGTATTTTGGCTTTGCCGTTGAGGAACACGATGAAAACGACGATCATTAACTAAGTATGTATAATTTAAATCAATAATAATTATGGAAATTCCAGCAATAGTAGGAGCAGGTTTAGTAGTAATTGGAGTAGGGATCGGTATTGGATCCATCGGAAGAGGTGCCATGGAGGCCATCGGACGTCAACCAGATGCTACTGGAAAAATTCAAACAGTAATGCTTATCGCAGCGGCCCTTGTCGAAGGAATCGGTTTTGCCGCATTGTTTGCAGTTTAACAAGCATTGTTTATCAACCCACTCATTGGGTTAAAATTTTTTAAGGATGGAAAAATTAATCAATGAATTCTCATTTGGTCTGTTTTTTTGGCAGTCATTCATTTTTATTGGTCTGATCTTACTTTTGAGGAAGTTTGCTTGGAAACCCATTTTGGATGCTGTCAACGAAAGAGAGACTTCTATCAAAGACGCCATGAATGCAGCCGAAGAGGCTAAAAAAGAAATGGCTTCCATACAAGAAGACAACCAAAAAGTTCTAAAAGAAGCCCGAGCCGAGCGCGAAGCCCTATTAAAGGAAGCCCGCTCCAACGGTGCCGATATTGTTGCCCAAGCCAAAGCCGAGGCCAAAGCTGAAGCCGATAAAATCATCGCTCAGGCACAAGAATCCATTCAAAACGAAAAACGCGCAGCACTCACTGAACTCAAAAATCAAGTAGCGCAAATTTCATTGGACATAGCCGAAAAGGTTATTGATTCCGAATTGGAAAGTAAAGACAAACAGTCCAATTTGGTCAACCAACTCATCAAAGACGCTTCTTTATAATCAGAATATGAAAGCAGGCAGAGCTTCGATCCGATACGCAAAAGCACTTTTGGAATTCGCCATCGAAAACCAAAAGGAAAAATCCGTTGTTGAAGAAATGCAAAACATCCTTTCCCTTGTGGAAAGTAGCCCTCAGTTGGACGAAGCATTGAACAATCCTGTTTTGCCTGGCTCTCAAAAAAGAAAGATCATTGACGAAGTCTTTCCCAAAGCATCTAAAATTGTTCAAAGCCTTTTTGATCTGTTATCACAAAACGGTCGGGAAGGAATTCTTTGGGGAATAGCCTATCATTACATCGAATTGTTTGACAAAAACCAAGGGAAAGTTGCCGCAACGGTCACTACCGCAGTTCCCCTCACCAAAGATCTGGAAAAAGAGGTACTCATAAAAGCCGCTGCTTTGACCCCTTTGAAAATAGAACTCAAAAACATCGTAGATCCCACCATCAAAGGAGGATTCATTCTTAGGGTTGGAGATTTACAATACAACGCCAGCATAGCGGACCGCTTGGAAGCGTTAAAAAGAGAATTGATTACATCCTAATACTGAAAAAAAAAAAAATGGCAGACGTTAAGCCCGCTGAAGTTTCAGCAATATTAAAAAATCAATTGGCAGGATTTGAAGCCACTGCCTCCTTAGACGAAGTGGGAACCGTACTCGAGGTAGGAGACGGGATTGCCAGAGTATACGGACTTACCCATGCCGAATACGGCGAACTGGTTACCTTCGAGAACGGAATGGACGGAATGGTTTTGAACCTTGAAGAAGACAATGTTGGGGTAGTACTCTTGGGACCCTCCAAAGAAATCAAAGAAGGGAACACCGTTAAGCGTACCAAAAAAATTGCCTCCATCAACGTAGGTGAAGGCATCGTAGGACGTGTGGTCGACACCTTGGGAACACCCATAGACGGAAAAGGACCCATTGAGGGCGAAACCTTTCAGATGCCGTTAGAGCGAAAAGCTCCCGGGGTAATTTTCAGACAACCCGTAAACGAGCCCCTTCAAACAGGAGTTAAGTCTATTGACGCCATGATCCCTGTGGGTAGAGGTCAAAGAGAATTGGTGATTGGTGATCGCCAAACCGGAAAAACCACGGTTTGTATCGATACCATCCTCAATCAAAAAGAATTTTTCGATGCCGGCGAACCGGTATACTGCATCTATGTTGCTGTAGGGCAAAAAGCATCTACTGTAGCAGGGATTGCCAAAATATTAGAGGATAAAGGTGCTTTGGCTTACACCACCATTGTAGCTGCCAATGCCTCCGACCCTGCTCCCATGCAGGTATACGCTCCTTTTGCCGGAGCTGCCATTGGAGAGTATTTTAGAGACACGGGTCGTCCTGCATTGATCATCTATGATGACCTGTCCAAACAAGCAGTTGCTTACCGTGAGGTATCCCTTTTGCTTCGTCGTCCTCCGGGGCGTGAGGCCTATCCCGGGGATGTATTCTACCTTCACTCCAGATTGCTGGAACGTGCCGCAAAAGTCATTGCCGATGACGATATCGCCAAAGGTATGAACGACCTACCCGAGTCCCTTAAAGACAAAGTAAAAGGAGGAGGTTCACTGACGGCTCTGCCCATTATTGAAACCCAAGCGGGAGACGTTTCCGCCTATATTCCAACCAACGTAATTTCGATTACTGATGGACAAATATTTTTAGAGTCTGATCTCTTCAACTCTGGGGTTCGACCTGCGATCAACGTGGGAATCTCCGTATCCAGGGTAGGGGGATCGGCACAGATCAAGTCCATGAAAAAAGTAGCGGGTACGCTCAAACTTGACCAAGCCCAGTTCCGTGAGCTGGAAGCCTTTGCCAAGTTTGGTTCTGACCTTGATGCTGCTACGCTCAATGTGATTGAAAAAGGACGACGAAACGTTGAAATCCTCAAACAAGCCCAAAATGACCCTTACACCGTAGAAGAGCAAGTTGCCATC
>JAAZUX010000100.1 GCA_018623955.1 Flavobacteriaceae bacterium
CCGACCAAAAGTTACTCAATGATGTAACGGAGTATTTGGTCGCAAAAACAAAGTTTGATTTGCCTGCCGAATTTTTGAAAAAATGGATGCAAAATTCCGGAGAACAACCCCTGTCAGCCGAAGCTGCTGACGAGGAATACGATCGCTCTGAAAAAGGAATTCGATACCAATTGATAGTAGGAAAAATCATTGCTGATCACGATTTGCAAATCAAATTTGAAGAATTAAAAGAATTTGCCAAAGAGATGATTGTCATGCAAATGGCCCAATACGGTCAGGCAGGATTGCCCGATGAAGAACTGGAGGGAATTGTTGCCAGGGTAATGTCAAATCAAGACGAAGCGCGCAAACTTTCGGAACAATTGATGAGTAAAAAGCTTTTGGAATTTTACAAATCCAACCTCCTACTCAAAAAGAAAAAATTGTCTTTTGACGCTTTTGTCAAAGAGGCTTATGGGCAGGGCTGATTTTTTTGATTAATTTTATATAAAGAAATTTACAAAATGGATTACGGAAAAGAGTTTAAGGAATTCGCAACCAAACACCACGGGATCAACTCCATGTATTTGGACAAGATCGTCAGCAGCATGACTCCCTACATTATAGAGGAGCGTCAGCTGAACGTGGCTCAGATGGATGTTTTTTCGAGATTGATGATGGACAGGATTATGTTTTTGGGAACGGCGATCAACGATAGTGTAGCCAATGTAATCCAGGCCCAGCTTTTATTTTTACAAAGCACCGATGCCAAGAGAGACATTCAAATGTACATCAACTCTCCGGGTGGAGGCGTATATGCCGGCTTGGGAATTTACGATACCATGCAGTTTATTACGCCGGATGTTGCCACCATTTGTACGGGAATGGCTGCTTCTATGGGAGCAGTGCTGCTCTGTGCCGGAGAGAAAGGCAAACGCTCAGCATTACCCCATTCGAGAGTGATGATTCACCAACCCCTTGGTGGTGCACAAGGTCAGGCTTCCGACATCGAAATTACGGCAAGGGAAATCCTCAAATTAAAAGACGAGTTGTATCAAATCATTGCCAAACAATCCGGGCAAAGCGTTGAAAAAGTCAATCAAGACAGTGATCGCGACTATTGGATGAAGGCAGAGGAGGCCAAAAAATACGGCATGGTCGACGAAGTCTTGGGAGCCGAAAAATAAACCAATCATGAGTAAAGAAGAATTAAACTGTTCCTTTTGTGGGAGAGCCAAACCCCAAACGCAATTGCTTATTGCAGGTTTGGATGCACACATTTGTGACAAGTGTATTCTTCAAGCCCATGGAATTGTCAAAGAAGAAACCACCGAGGACAAGGCAGAGCATAGGTTCGATGTGGAACTGCATCCACCCAAAAAAATTAAATCTTTTCTCGATGAATACGTCATCGGTCAGGAATCCGCCAAAAAGATACTTTCGGTAGCGGTTTATAACCACTACAAACGCATCAATTACTCCAGTGTTAAAAGTGAAATTGAAATCCAAAAAAGCAACGTCATATTGGTTGGTCAAACCGGAACGGGAAAAACCCTTTTGGCTCAAACCATTTCCAAGTTGCTCAAAGTCCCCTTGGCCATCGTTGATGCCACGGTTTTGACAGAGGCGGGCTATGTAGGAGAAGACGTTGAAAGTATCCTTACCCGACTGCTTCAGGCCGCCGATTATGATGTGGACAAAGCCCAATACGGGATTGTATTCATAGACGAAATAGATAAAATTGCCCGTAAGGGAGACAACCCCTCCATCACAAGAGATGTCTCCGGTGAAGGGGTGCAACAGGCCCTCCTCAAACTATTGGAAGGAACCATCGTCAATGTTCCCCCCAAAGGAGGGAGAAAGCATCCCGATCAAAAGTTTATCGAGGTGGACACTTCCAATATACTGTTCATCGCCGGAGGCGCATTCGATGGTATAGAAAGTGCTATCAATAACCGTTTGAATCTACAAGCCATAGGCTACAATACCAATAAGGAATTGAAAAAAGTTGATTCAGAGAATATTTTACAATACATTACCCCGCGAGACATCAGGTCTTTTGGATTAATACCTGAGATCATTGGTAGATTGCCGGTGTTGACCTATATGAATCCTTTGGACAAAGAAACTTTGAGTACCATTTTGACGACTCCCAAAAACGCTTTGGTCAAACAGTACATTCAACTCTTTGAAATGGATGGGATCACGCTGTCGTTTACACAAGGAGCCTTAGATTTCATCGTAGAAAAAGCCTTAGAGTATAAATTGGGAGCAAGGGGGCTGCGATCGCTCTGTGAGGCTGTTCTCAATGAGGCTATGTTTGAGTTGCCTGAATCAACGGTCAAAACCCTAAAAGTAACCAAAAGTTATGCCGAGCAAAGATTATCCAAAATAGAATTGCCGGCACTCAAGGTGGTTTCCTAATGATTGATTTTCAGTAATTCTTCCAGCAAATCTCTTTGATTAGAAAGTCGTGGTACTTTGTGTTGACCTCCGAGTTTATTATTTTGGGCCATCCAATTGTAGAATAGATTTTTCTTTGCAATATTGACTTTGGGCATCCCCAGGGTCATGTCTTTATATCTTTTGGCCTCATAATCGGAGTTTACTTCTTTTAAGAACCGATCCAAAAGTTCTGTAAATTTATGGGTGTCTTTGGGAGGTTTTTTAAACTCGATCAACCATTGGTGTGTCCCTTTTTTGTTGGCCTCCATAAAAATGGGGCCTGCCGTATAGTCTACAATATCCAGATCCATTACTTTGGCAGCTTTACTAAGGGATACTTCGGCATTTTCAATCATCAATTCCTCTCCAAATACATTGATGTGATTTTTTATTCTCCCTGTTATTTGAATACGGTAAGGACTGATGGAGGTAAACTTTATGGTATCTCCGATTTTGTATCGCCAAAGTCCGGCATTGGTACTGATGACCATGGCATAGTTTTTTCCTATTTCTATCTCACTGAGCGGAAGAATGATTTCATTATCATCCCGGTTGGGTTGGTCCATAGGAATGAATTCATAAAAAATACCGTAATCCAGCATCAGTAATAATTCTGTAGAGTTGTTTTGGTCCTGCATTCCAAAAAATCCCTCAGAGGCATTGTAAATCTCAAAAAAGTTGAGATCATTTCCCTGAAATAATTTTTCAAACTGCTTTCGGTAGGGATGAAAACTTACTCCCCCGTGGAAATAGACTTCCACCATGGGCCAGACCTCGGCAATTGTTGCTTTATGTGTTTTTTTCAAAACATTTTGCAGTAAGACCAACATCCAGGAAGGAACCCCTGCCAGACTGGTCACCTTTTCCTCCAGTGTCTCATTGATAATGGCCTCCATTTTGGTTTCCCATTCCGACATTAAAGAGACCTTTTGACTGGGCGTACTTCCCAACTCTGCCCAAAAGGGAAGATTGTCAATGATGATGGCCGACAAATCTCCAAAATAACTGTCTGTATTTTGATACAATTCACTGCTGCCTCCCAATCTCAGACACTTACCGGCCAATATCTGAGCGTCTTCATTGTTGTTGTAATAAATCGAAAGCATGTCTTTTCCCGCCTTGTAATGACAATCCTCCAATGACTCGTTACTAATAGGGATAAATTTGCTTTTGGCATTGGTGGTGCCACTGGATTTGGCAAACCATTTGATGGGCGAAGGCCAGAAAATATTTTGTTCTCCATTTCTGCAGCGCTCAATTTGATCGACAATATCCTCATAACCGACTACCGGCAAACGGTTTTTAAAGTCCTTGTAATTTTTCACGGATTGAAAATCATTATCAATTCCGACCTCTGTTTTAGAAGCAATGTTCAAAAGCCCGTGTAATAATTCCTGCTGTACTTCATTGGGATATTTCATAAACAGTTCCATTTGATGGATCCGTTTTTTTAAGAACCAGGAGGCGATGGAATTGAAAAGGGGAATTGGCATGAGAATGATGTATCTTTAAGGCAAAAGTAAAAACTTTAAATCAAAAATGTTTAAAGGTGTTTTAAAGAAAATGATAACCGAGCAAGGAGCGCCCATACGTTATTTTCTCAATTTGGAAAATGATTTTGTAGAGCTCAACCAGTTTTTAGACCAAAAAGTCAAAATAGATTTTGCGGGGACTGAGTGTTTGAACTGTCATGCCCCCAAACCCATTTTCAGACAGGGTTTTTGCCAAAGTTGTTTTTTTGAAATTCCCTCAGCCGGGGACTGGGTCATGCGGCCCGAGTTGAGCAAAGCTCATTTGGGAGAAGAAGACCGGGATCTGGAGTACGAAAAAAAAGTACAATTACAACCCCATTGGGTGTATTTGGCACTGAGCAGCCATCTCAAAGTTGGGGTTACCCGTAAAAGTCAGATCCCTACCCGTTGGATCGATCAAGGCGCGCATCAGGCAGTAGGAATACTGGAAGTGCCCAACCGTTACTTGGCCGGGATGGCCGAGGTGAGTCTTAAAAATCATTTTTCTGACAAGACCAACTGGCGCAAGATGTTGCAAAACGATTACGAGGAGGTTCCCTGGCAGGAAGCCATTAACCGCGCCATTGACAACTTACCCAAAGATTTAAAACCTCACCTCATCAGGGATCATCAACTGACCGAATTACAATTTCCGGTTTTCCAATACCCGGAGAAAGTCAAAAGCCTAAACCTCGA
>JAAZUX010000101.1 GCA_018623955.1 Flavobacteriaceae bacterium
AGAGGAAATTATAGATATGCTGGGGAGTGTAAAAGGAGGGAAAATTTTTCAAAAACTGCAGGAACTTTAATTTTTTACTTATTCATAAGATTCATTAAATGGTTTTACAATCAATTACTTAATTTTACCCAAACATGTCCATGAGAAAAAAACTATTAATTCTTTTGGTTTCAGGTCTCGGTCTGTTCGGATTTGCTCAGTCGATAACAGAAGATGCCCCTTCTGAAGTAAAACTTCCTTTTAGGGCAGGGGAATGGTTTGAATTTAGAATCCACTATGGTTTTTTCAATGCCAGCTATGCTACTTTAGAACTTTCCCAAGATACACTCAAGGGCATACCTGTTTTGCATGCCAAAGGCTATGGTACAACGACAGGGCTGGCCCGTTGGTTTTTTAAGGTAGAAGATCACTACGATACCTATTTTGATGAAAAAAAGGTTATCCCATACTGGTTTATCCGCGATATCTATGAAGGCGGCTACACTAAAAATTTAGAGATCAATTTTGATCACAAGCAAAATTTAGCACATGTCAATGATCTGAAATACAAAAAACAAGAGACTTTCAAAATTACCGATAGTGCCCAAGATCTCATCTCTGCCTTTTACTACCTCAGAGCATTTTATCCCAGCGATAAATTAAAGCCCAATGAATCCTTTAGCATCAACATGTTTTTCGATAAAGAAAATTATATTTTTAAAATGAAGTTTTTAGGGAGAGAATCCCTCAACACCAAATTCGGGAAGATCCAATGCATGAGGTTTAGGCCCTACGTTCAGTCCGGAAGGGTTTTTAGAGAACAAGAAAGTGTGACCCTTTGGATCACAGACGATGGCAATAAAATTCCCATTCGATTACAGGCCGATCTGGCCATCGGATCCATCAAAGTGGATCTGGAAAAGTTCAAAAACTTAGTGGCTCCCTTTGAAATACAATTCAATTAGAATTTCTGATTGTTTATTACTCTCTGTATAACTTTTTGTTAAATACCTTGTGAATCAATGCTTAAAGCAAGTAATTTGTACTTAACAAAAAAATATTCTTGTCAATTTGAATAAGGGTTTTGTCATACTATATTTTTTAGGAATTGCCATTTTGTTTCCATCCTGTGAGATCAAAAAGCAAACCCCATTCGTCGAGTCATCAATTGCTAAAGTCGAAGTTAAACCGAAAAATATTAAATATGGCTTTGACATAGATCAATATAGAATTGTAAAGAAGAAAATCAAAAGGGGAGATACTTTTGGCTCTATTCTTGAAGAAAATGGGATTGACTACCCTGAAGTATACAACATCCTGAAAGTTCTCAAAAATAAAGTAAGTGTCAAGCGACTGGTTGTGGGGAAGTATTACAGTCTATTCTTTTCAAAAGATAGCATAGTGACCCCCAAAGCCTTTATCTACGAACCCCAAATTGACAGTTATACAGTTGTTCAACTCCGAGACAGTATTTATGGCAAAAAGGTGATCAAGCCCATCAAAATCGTGACCAAGGAGGGAAATGGTCTGATCGAAAATTCGCTCTATGAAACCATGATAAATAGTGGATTAAACGACCAATTGACCTATTACCTTGCCGATGTGTACGCGTGGAATATCGATTTTTACAGACTCCATAAAGGGGATCGATTCAAAGTGATATATACCGAAAAATTTGTCGATGATACCCTGTCGATCGGAATTGAACGCATCAAAGCAGCGATTTTCGAACATGCCGGAAAAGATTTTTATGCTTTCGAGTTTCAACCCGATTCGCTCAAAGGAATCGTTGAATATTTCGATGAAAGAGCAAAAAACTTGAGAAGGGCATTTCTCAAAGCACCTGTAAAGTTTGGTCCTGTTACCTCGCGTTACAATCTCAAACGCAGAATCGCCTATTACGGTAACCGCATCAAACCTCATCGTGGTACAGATTTTGCTGCTATTGTTGGAACCCCTATATTGGCCACTGCCAATGGGGTAGTAGTCAAATCTTCCTACACCAGAGGTAATGGAAACTATGTAACCATCAAACACAACAATACCTATAGCACCCAATACCTCCACATGAAACGCCGAAAAGTAAAAGTTGGGGAATGGGTTACCCAAGGACAGGTCATCGGTTGGGTTGGCATGACCGGCTATACTTCTGGACCACATGTGTGCTATCGATTCTGGAAAAACGGTAGACAAGTAGACCCATTCAGACAAAAACTTCCCGATGCCAAGCCCATTTCCAATGAATTAAAAATTAATTATTTAAATGCCATAGTCGATTTGAAAACCCAACTCGATTGCATATCTTTCACCCCGGAATCAACGTACATTAATTCAGCTTTAGCTTTATCAAATAGTGACATTCAATAAGCACAACCCATTGTCCCTCAAATCATGGAAATTACTGGAGTCCAACTTCCAAAAAAACGCTCAAAAAAAGATCACAGACTACTTCTCTGAGGATGCTGATCGCGTCAAAAAATTTTCTCTTCAGTGGGAATCTTTTTATGTGGATTACTCAAAAAATCTGCTCGATCAAGAGACCTTGGATCTTCTCGTGGCTGTGGCTGAGGAATCCGGACTCAATCAAGCCATTAAGGCCTATTTTGAAGGTAAAAAGATCAACGAGACCGAAGACAGGGCCGTCCTCCATACCGCACTAAGGCAACTCAACCCCCATACCATAATGGTCGATGGGCAAGACATTACCCCAAAAATAGAAGAAGTCAAAAAACAAATGTATGATTTTGCCGACGGAGTAATCTCTGGGAAATGGAAAGGACATACGGGAAAAGCTATTACACACGTAGTTAATATAGGAATTGGCGGTTCGGATTTAGGCCCTGCCATGGTAACCGAAGCACTTGAGTTTTACAGCAATCAGCTGCAGTTGACTTTTGTTTCCAACGTCGAAGGCGATCATGTGGGAGAAGTGATCAAAAAAATTGATCCGGAAACAACACTTTTTGTAATTGTGTCAAAAACTTTCACCACTCAAGAAACCCTCAGTAACGCCAATACCCTTAGAAAATGGTTTTTAAACCATGCCCCAGAATCGGCCATCAGCAATCATTTTGTCGCTGTTTCTACCAACTTGGAAAAGGTAACCGAATTTGGAATTGCAGCCGAAAATATCTTCCCAATGAATGATTGGGTTGGAGGGCGCTTTTCATTGTGGAGCACTGTTGGATTGTCGATCTGTTTGGCCATAGGCCCAAAGAATTTTAAAGATTTACTTCAGGGGGCGGGAAAAATGGATGAGCATTTTCGCACCGCTGATTTCAAGGAAAATATGCCCGTCATTTTGGCTTTGATTACTGTGTGGTACAATAACTTTTGGGAAGTAGAAACCGAGGCCATCATTCCCTATTCACAATACCTTAGAAACCTTCCAGCCTATCTTCAACAAGCCATCATGGAAAGCAACGGAAAAGGAGTCGACCAAAATGGCAAACCGGTAGATTATCAAACCGGTAATATCATTTGGGGAGCATCCGGAACCAACGCCCAACATGCATTCTTCCAGTTAATGCATCAAGGCACCAAGATGATTCCTGCTGACTTTATTGGCTTTGGCAAACCCCTACACCAAGGTAACGATCATCAGGATAAATTGATGTCCAATTTTTTCGCTCAGACACAAGCACTGATGCAAGGTAAAAATGCTGAGACCGTAAGAGAGGAACTGACCCAGCAAGGAAAATCCCCGGAGGAAATCGAGGCACTACTCCCTTTTAAAGTTTTTGAAGGGAACCGCCCTTCCAACACCCTTTTTATTGAACAGCTCACCCCTGCCAACTTGGGTTCACTCGTCGCCCTATACGAGCACAGAATCTTCGTTCAGGGAATCATTTGGAATATCTACAGCTACGACCAATGGGGTGTAGAATTGGGCAAACAGTTGGCCAACAACATCCTAAAAGATTTCGATAAGAAACAGATCGATCACCACGACCCCTCAACTCAGGAACTGATTGAGCACTACAAAAAATTCAGAAGTTAATTTGAGAACCTCAGGTCTTTGAGTTTGAGCTGTATGCTCTTCACCCCCCTGAATTCGTTTTCGTCTACCGTGTATATAATCTGAAAGGGATCTCTGCTTTTGATTTTATTGATGTGGTTTGCCATCCCAAAGCCAATTCCAGAGAGCATCACTTTTGAAGCGTCTTTAGCTTCTAGTTTTAAATGACTCTGATCCACTCCTACAGCCTTGGTTGCTCCTCCGTCCAGACAGTTTGTGGTCAAAAATACTGGTCGCATATTCCCCGGACCAAAGGGAGCCATTTGGGCCATAATTCGATGAAATTTTGGTGTGATTTTGTCCAAAGTCATTTCGAGGTCATAAGCCATGGAGGGAATCCGTTGTTCGGGTTGTATGTTTTGTGCTACAGCCAATTCAAATGCTTTTTTAAAAGCAAGGTAATCCTCGGGTTTAATGGTTAAACCGGCAGCATAACGATGCCCCCCAAATTGGACAATGTGCTCTTGACAATCCTCTAAAATCTGATAGACGTCTACTCCTTTGACCGAACGAACCGAACCAGTGTAATAATCTCCTGAAGCAGCAAAAACTACTGTAGGGCGGTAATGGGTTTCTATTAGGCGGGAGGCCACAATCCCCACCACCCCTTTGTGCCAATC
>JAAZUX010000102.1 GCA_018623955.1 Flavobacteriaceae bacterium
GGTTGGAATACGTAGAACGTATGCTCAAAAACTACGTTTACCTCAACCCGGGATTGACTATTGACCTTAACGGTGTAAAATTCTTCTCTGAAAATGGCCTCAAAGATTTACTTGAGGATCAAACCAACGCATCCGACCTTTTGTATCCCATCATCCACCTTAAAGGGGAGGACATTGAAGTAGCCATCACCCACAGCAGATCTCAATACAGTGAAGAATATCACTCCTTTGTGAATGGACAAAACACTACCCAAGGGGGAACCCATCAGGCCGCTTTCAGAGAAGCGCTGGTGAAGACCATAAGAGAACATTTTGGAAAAAATTTCGATGCCTCCGACATACGAAAATCCATTATATCCGCCATCAGCATCAAGGTCATGGAACCGGTTTTTGAATCTCAAACCAAAACCAAGTTAGGTTCAACAGAAATGGGAGACAAAATGCCTTCGGTTCGCGCCTATATCAATGATTTTCTCGGTACTCAGCTCGACAATTTTCTGCACAAAAACACCGAGACAGCAGAGGCCATTCGTCGTAAGATCTTACAGGCCGAAAAAGAGCGAAAAGAACTTTCAGGTATTCGTAAGTTAGCCAAAGAAAGAGCCAAGAAAGCCAGTTTACACAACAAAAAACTAAGGGATTGTAGGGTCCACTTGGGTGATCTCAAAAAGGATCGCCGTCTGGAGTCTACCATTTTTATTACCGAGGGTGATTCAGCCAGTGGATCCATCACCAAGTCAAGAGATGTCAATACTCAAGCAGTTTTTAGTTTAAGAGGAAAACCTCTTAATACTTATGGGATGACCAAAAAAATTGTTTATGAAAATGAAGAATTTAACCTCTTGCAAGCGGCCCTAAACATAGAGGAAAGCATGGAGGATTTGCGCTATAATAACATTGTGATTGCTACAGATGCTGACGTGGACGGGATGCACATACGTTTATTGCTCATCACTTTTTTCCTTCAGTTTTTTCCGGAGTTGATCAAAGAGGGACATTTGTATATCTTACAAACACCGCTGTTTAGGGTAAGGGATAAAAAACAAACTTTTTACTGTTACAGTGAACAAGAAAAAAAAGAGGCTATTGAAAAATTAAGCGGGAAGCCAGAGATCACCCGCTTTAAAGGTTTGGGAGAAATTTCCCCGGATGAGTTTAAATTTTTTATTGGGGAAGATATACGATTGGATCCGGTCATGTTGGACAAATCAACTACCACAGACGATTTATTGCAATTCTACATGGGAAAAAACACACAGGAACGTCAAAAATTTATCATTGATAATCTAAAAGTTGAATTGGATGTAGCCGAAGAAATGGTATAATACATGGATGATTTAGAGTTTGAAAAAATACCAGAGGTGGTGAATGACGGGGATACACTCGTCAAAGTTACCGGGATGTACAAAGACTGGTTTCTGGACTACGCTTCATATGTTATTTTAGAACGTGCTGTTCCTGCCATCTATGACGGACTAAAGCCCGTTCAGCGTCGTATCCTTCACTCCATGAAGGACCTTGACGACGGTCGCTATAATAAAGTGGCCAATATCGTTGGTCATACCATGCAGTACCACCCCCATGGAGATGCCAGTATAGCCGATGCCATGGTACAAATCGGTCAAAAAGAATTGTTGATCGACACCCAAGGAAACTGGGGGAATATCCTTACCGGTGACCGCGCGGCTGCTTCCAGATACATCGAAGCACGATTATCCAAATTTGCGCTCGAAGTGGTCTTTAGCCCCAAGGTCACAGATTGGCAACTCTCCTATGATGGAAGGAAAAAAGAACCGGTTCATTTACCGGTCAAATTTCCATTGCTGTTGGCACAAGGAGCAGAGGGAATCGCCGTAGGACTTTCTACCAAAATACTCCCACACAATTTTGTAGAACTTCTCAATGCCAGCATCCAGCATTTAAAAGGAAAAAAATTCAAGCTTTATCCTGACTTTCAAACCGGAGGAATCATTGATGTTCAAGGCTACAACGATGGGAATCGGGGAGGTAAAATCAGGGTTAGGGCCAAGATCAGTCAGTTGGATAAAAACACTTTGGTCATCAATGAGATTCCCTATGGAACCACAACTTCCGGACTGATTGATAATATCCTTAAGGCCAATGAAAAGGGTAAGATTAAGATCAAAAAAATTGAGGACAATACAGCGGCCAGTGTCGAAATCATCATTCACCTCCCCAACGGTATTTCACCCGACAAAACCATCGATGCCCTCTATGCCTTTACCGATTGCGAAAGCTCAATTTCTCCTTTGGGCTGTGTAATCATTGATAATAAACCTCACTTTATCGGGGTCAGTGAAATGTTAACCCTTTCCACAGACCATACGGTAAGCCTCCTCAAAAAAGAGTTGGAAGTACAGTTGGATGAATTGGAAAACCAGTGGCACCATGCCTCTTTGGAGCGTATTTTTATCGAAAATAGAATTTATCGAGATATTGAGGAGGAAAATACTTGGGAGGGTGTATTAGAGGCAATTCGCAAAGGACTAGAGCCTCATATTTCGATTCTCAAAAGAGCTGTAGTTGAGGAGGACCTGGTCAAATTGACAGAAATCAGGATCAAACGCATCTCTAAATTTGACATCGATAAGGCCCAGCAAAAAATAGAAGCCTTAGAAGGAGATATTGCTGAAGTGAAAAATCATCTGGCCCATTTGGTTGATTATGCCATCAATTACTTTAAACATCTGATCAAAACCTATGGCAAAGGAAGGGAACGAAAATCTGAAATAAGGATTTTTGATGATGTCGATGCCAAAAAGGTAGTGGTAAGAAATCAGAAGTTGTATCTCAATCGAACGGAGGGCTTTATTGGAACTTCGCTGAGAAAAGACGAATACTTATGTGACTGCTCGGACATCGATGATGTTATTGTTTTTACCAAAGAAGGAAAAATGCAGGTGGTCAGGGTTGACAGTAAGGTTTTTGTTGGTAAAGATGTCATTCATGCAGCTATTTTTAAGAAAAATGATACCCGTACCATCTACAACATGATCTACAAGGATGGCAAAAAAGGAAGCTCCTTTATTAAAAGGTTTGCGGTCAAAGGAATCACCCGCGATAAAGTATACGAAATGACACAGGGCACTCCGGGCTCCACCGTTTTGTATTTTACTGCCAATCCCAATGGTGAGGCCGAAGTGGTAACCATTCTTTTGCGAAATACAGGAAATGTAAAGAAGCTAAAATGGGATTTGGATTTTGCGGATCTACAGATCAAAGGCAGGGGAGTGAGGGGGAATACTGTTACCAAATACAATATCCTCAGGGTAGAACTCAAAGAGAAGGGGGTATCTACCCTCAAGCCAAGAAAAATCTGGTTTGATCCAACCATCAAAAGACTCAATACTGATGAGCGAGGAGAACTCTTGGGTGCATTTAAGGGAGAAGACAAAATATTACTGATCAATAAAGATGGAGATGCAAAGGTGGTCATTCCTGAGATGACGCTACACTTCGATGAAAACTTAATTTGTATTGAGAAGTGGAAACCCAATAAACCGATCACTTCTGTGTACTTTGATGCAGAAAAACAACGCTACTTTATCAAAAGATTTCTTATGGAGAATGAATCTAAGGAAGACCGATTCATCAAAGCTGGTGGTGAAATGATTTTTCTCAATACCGATTGGCGTCCTATGATTCGTGTCAATTTTGTCAAACCAAGAGACAAAGATCCCATTCCTCCTATGGAAGTCAATGCCGAAGAATTCATAGCCGTCAAAGGGTTTAAAGCCCTTGGAAATCAACTCTCACAGCAAAAAATCAAAAATATAGAACTCATAGAAGCCCTGCCCTATGATGATGATGAAAAATCGGTTGAAGAAATCGAAGTCAACGATCAAGAGGAGTTGAGTGCGGACGATGATTCACAAATCAAATTGAATCTTTGATTGTTTGGGTTTCCCCCTCACTTTCATATTGATAAATTCCAACCCCAACGAAAAAGCAATGGCAAAATAGAGATATCCTTTGGGGATTGAGCCCACTTCTTGATCCAAAATTTTGACCTGTGATAAATGAGCCGCCTCTGCCAACAGCATAAAACCAATCAACAAAAGAAAGGAAAGTCCCAAAACTTGTAGAGAGGGATGTTGATTGACAAAATTTCCCACCGGATGGGCAAATAACATCATGATCAAAACCGAAACCACAATGGCAATTCCCATAACCAAGCTCGCATAAGGCAGACCGTTGCTCATGCCCAGCGCCGTTAAGATAGAGTCTACAGAAAAAACAAGATTGATCAAAGTAATTTGTAGGATGGCTTTGGTCAGTGAGGTGTCGACCGTTGGTCGATGTTTTTCATCTGTGTTCAACTCTACTTTTTCATAGATTTCTTTGGTGCTTTTGTACAATAAAAACAGCCCTCCCAAAAAAAGGATTAATGCTTGGCCGGAAATTTCGGCATACATCATATTGTTGTCCAGTTTTAACCATACGGCTTGCATACGCATCAGAACTGAGATGCCCAACAATAAGACCAGCCGAAGAATCATCGCCATGGCCAATCCGATTCCAATGGCTCTTTTCTGGTTTTTGGGGGATAATTTACCCGCAATGATCGATAC
>JAAZUX010000103.1 GCA_018623955.1 Flavobacteriaceae bacterium
AATTACACGACTGGGAAAAGAGAAATGTTTTTGTCAAAGTAAAAGGCAGTGAGGTCGTCCGACTGGTCAGTGAAACAATCCTTTCCATGAGACGATACCTGATTGATCAAAAGATCACCGAACTTCAACTGGAAACTAGGGAGCAAGAGGATAACCAAGAAACACTTAGGGAAATCCAAATGTATCAAAGTCTAAAAAATATAATCTCCAATAGACTCCATCGTGTTATTTAAACCAAATTCATGTTTTTGGCTTGGAGATACAAGTCAAACATATTGTCTACATTGAGTTTGTGCATCATCCTGTTTTTATAATTATTAACTGTTTTTTGATTGATGTTCAGACGCTTTGCGATCTCTATATTTCGCTTGCCATCGGTAAGGTATTTGAGTACTTCAATTTCTCTTGAGGATAGTGTTCCAAAACGATTCCTGGGTTTTTCAATATCGAGATCCAATTTCAACTCATTGTTAAAATTGTTGGTAATGTGAAGTTTATAGTATTTGATCTTGTGAATGGCATCGGCCATGACAGAGGCCTTGATGTTTTTAGAGAGATATCCTATGGTTCCGGCCCTCAACAAGGGGACACTGTATATCTGTTGATCTTGAGTGGTAAAAAAAATCACGTCAATGTCCGGATTTAAACTTTTGACTTTTTTGATCAGGTTTATGGGACTTACATTAGTAAAAGACATTTCGGAGATGAGAACATCCACAGATTCAGATTTCATATAATCCATGGCTTCTTCCAAGTCTTCGGCAGCGTAAACCACATTTAAAAAATCATACTCGGATAAAAAGGTTTTGAATCCACACCTAACAATAGGCTGTGGGTCAATAACAAGTAGGTTAATCATAATTCGGGGCAAATTATTTTAATTAATATTTAAAGTTAATAATTTTTTTTCAATCCATTATATTAAAAGGGGTGGGGGTATTTCACATACAGGTATGGGGTTCATTTTGTGTTGGTTTTGACGGTTGAAGTTCGTATAGATTTCTATAATATCCCTTTGATTTTGGTCCAGTCCTTGAAGAGAGGGATTTCGCTCGAGCTCTCCCATTGCCCATTCTAAATCGTTGTAATTGGCTCCCATTTGTTCTTCATCGGTTCGGTTGTCACTCCACAAACCATCGGTAGGAGCAGCTTTTTGAATTTCATCAATCACTCCGAGGGATTTGGCCACTTCATAAACCTGAGATTTTAACAAATCGGCAATGGGGCTCAGGTCGACCCCTCCATCTCCATACTTGGTGTAGAACCCAACCCCAAAGTCCTCTACTTTATTTCCTGTTCCTGCTACCAAATAACGGTGTAATGCAGCAAAATAATACAAAGTAGTCATTCTCAATCGAGCTCTAGTATTGGCCAAACTGAGTAATTGTTCTTCCTTCATTTCGGTTTTGGGTAATTCGCTGACAAACCCATCAAATACTCCAGTCAAGGAGATGTTATGGTGGCTGACGTTGTCAAACTTTCGTTCCAACCAATCGATGTGATGTTTGGCTCTGGAAACTTGTTGAGGTTGTTGATGAATTTCCATTTCAAGACACAAAACAGGTGCATTGGTGAGACTGCAAAGGGTAGATGTCACCGCAGAGTCAATCCCCCCGGATACACCCACTACAAAACCGTTCATTTTAGATTTTTTCAGATAATCGTTCAACCAATCCACAATGTGGCTGATTACTTTTTCAGGTGTTTTCATTATATTAAATAAAGACCGCTTACATTTGTATATCGAAGTTACATTGGAATAAAAATAAATCCAATTAAATGAGATTGATTATTTACCAAACCAGCCGAATATTTATTGTCTTGTCCTTTTTTTTGTTCGCCATTGGGTGCAACGATACCAATTCTAGGGAATCTGAGATTCTTTCGATCCCCATGGAGTTTACCATTGAACGTTTTGACAAGAAGTTTCACCTGGCAAAATCAGATGACATTCCAAAACTGAAAACCACTTACCCTTTTCTTTTTCCAGAGAAGTTTAACGACAGTGTTTGGATCAAAAGGCAAAAAGATAGTTTACAACTTTTGTTGTTGGAAAATGTAGAGGAGAAATTCACTTCTATGGTTCCACTTGAGGACAATTTGGAATATCTATTTAAGCACTTTAAATATTATTTTCCCAAAACCCAAACCCCCCGGGTTATTGGAGTGATCAACAATGTTGATTATCAGAGTAAAACCATTTATACCGATTCTCTGTTATTGATTTCTTTGGACACCTATTTGGGTTCAGACCACTATTTGTATGAGGGCATACCCCAATACGTCCGTCAAGAAATGGACATTCATTATCTGACATCGCATGTGGCCAGTAAATTTGCGGTCAACAAAATACCACCTACTAAGGACAGGTCTCTTTTGTCTCAGATGATTTACTATGGAAAACAGGTCTATCTCAAAGAGTGGGTTATACCTCAATCTACGGATGCGCAAAAAATGGGTTATACCAATGAACAAATCCAATGGGTGATTGATAATGAAGTGTACATGTGGCAATATTTTGTCCAAAAACAATTGCTGTACAATACAGACCCTTCTCTGACCCAAAGATTTATAGATCCAGCTCCTTTTTCAAAGTTTTATTTGGAAATAGACAATGAATCACCAGGGAGAGTAGGGGTTTGGATGGGTTGGCAAATCATTAGATCCTATATGGATCGTTATCCAAATACCGAGATAAGTGCCCTGCTGAATCTTCCGGCCCAAACCCTATTCTCAAAATCCAACTATAAACCAAAAAGATAATGGCCAAGAAAACAAGTCCAATAAGTATAGAAGTAACGGTAGATGAAAATAAAGTTCCTGAGAAAATTATTTGGTCAGCTCCAGACGGTGGGGTAGATAATGAAGTCGCTCAAGCCATGCTTTTAGCCCTTTGGGATGGACAAAATCAAGAGACCCTGAGGATGGATTTGTGGATCAAGGAGATGCCAGTCGATCAGATGAAAATGTTTTTTCATCAAACACTTCTCACCATGAGTGACACCTACCTTCGTGCTACTCAAGACGAAAAAATGGCTGCAACCATGAAGGATTTTTGTGATTTTTTTGCAGAAAAACTCAACCTTAAAAAAGACGATTAAAGCTTTTCAATGCTTTTATTGATTTGCTGGATGTAATTCAAAAGCGGTTCACCTCCCAATCTTTTTTCAGAGGAGGTGATAAAATATTCAGGAAGGGTTTCCCAGTCTTTCTTAAGGACTTCAAGATATTCTGACACTTTGGTTTCGATCTCCTTTTCTTTGATTTTATCGGCTTTGGTAAAAACGATGGAGAATGGAATAAGATTTTCTCCCAACCATCGTAAAAAATCCAAATCAATCGGTTGGGGATTGTGGCGAATATCGATCAGCAAAAAAGCCGACACCAATTCCTTTCTTTTGATAAAATAATCGACTATAAACTTTTGGAAGGTTTTTTTTTGTGTTTTGGAGGCCCTAGCATAGCCATAACCCGGTAGGTCAACCAAGTACCACTTTTTGTTGATCAGAAAATGATTGATCAATTGTGTTTTACCAGGTCTAGAGGAGGTTTTGGCCAGTTTTTTCTGGTTACACAACATATTGATCAATGAAGATTTACCAACATTTGATCTGCCAATAAAGGCATATTCGGGCATTTTGGTTTTTGGGCAGCGATCTACTTTGGTGTTGCTCACCACGAATTCTGCATGGGCAACGTTCATTGGAGTAATTTAAAGATTGTACTGCTCCATCCAGGAGTGCATGATTTCGTTGAAACGTTCGGGATGTTCCATCATGGGGGCGTGACCGCATTTGTCAATCCAATAAAGATCCGAATTGGGAAGCAGTGAATTGAATTCATCCGCTACATTGGGTGGGGTTACACTGTCTTGGGCCCCCCAGATAATAGCAGTTCGCGTTTGCATATTGGGTAAATCCTTGGCCATATTGTGTCTTATGGCACTTTTGGCAATGGCCAATGTTCTTATCAGCTTGTTGCGATCGTTGACCGACTCAAATACTTCATCAACGATTTCTTTGGTTGCAACTTTGGGATCGTAAAATACCTCTTCACTTTTGGCTTTTATATAATCATAATCACCTCTTTTGGGATACCCGTCTCCCATTGCATTTTCGTATAATCCCGAACTCCCTGTTATGATGAGCCCTTTGACCATTTCGGGATGACACTTGGCATATAATAATGCGACATGACCTCCCAGAGAATTACCCAAAAGAATTACATCTTTTAATTTTTTGAAGTTTAAAAAGCCATCCAAAAACTCAGCGAGAGACTTGACTGAAGAATTGATCAATGGCAATTCATATACTGGTAATTCGGGAACCAAAATTTTGTAACCTTTACTGGGGAAATAATTCATCACCCCTTCGAAATTACTTAGTCCTCCCATCAAACCGTGCAAAATGACCACCGGGCTACCTTCACCTAATTCAATATAGCGGTATTCGGCCTCAGTAATAATCTGTTTCTCAAGCATCGTTAATAAATAATTCCAAAGATATACAATTCACTTGTATGATTTGTATTTAATTTTTTTTTCATCCAGTTTTCTTGGGTGGTAGTAAAGTGGTATA
>JAAZUX010000104.1 GCA_018623955.1 Flavobacteriaceae bacterium
ATTGGGGCTGTTGAAATACTTCCCCTGATATTTGCCAACAATGGTAGTATAATCGTTCTTTTCCCAATCGGTTAGCCGTGCGACCCTTCTGTCTCCGTGCATACAAATGATGAGTTGACCTTTTTTATCCAAGATCAAACCGTTGGAACCACTTTCGTCTCGGTTCATAGCATTTTTACTTCCCTTTTTTTCTCGGGGAGCAATTCCGGTATAGCCACTGGGATCGAGAAAGACACTCAGCCCGTTTTTTTCGTCCCATTGATAGACTTTATTGCCGGGGACATCGGAAAACAAAACGGCATCGAGTCGATCCACCCATACGGGGCCTTCCGACCAACCAAATCCTTCGGCAAGGATCTCGATTTCGGCTCCCGGAGCAACGAACCGGTTCATTTCGGGAAGCAGGCGCTCTACAGCGCCTATCGTTCTTTTTTGTTGCGCACTCAAGTAGGTAAAAAAGCAAATCGCAAACAACGGAATAATTTTAAGTTTCATGATTTTGAGTTTTGAAATGTTATAAAATAGCAATACCCTTAATGTCCAAAGTAAAAGATAAATTTATTTATTCTCTAGAATTCTAAGAAGTTCCTCGGCAAAAGCCAATATTTGCTTTATTTCTTGGATGCTGGCCAATCGCTCTTTGCTGCGAATCAATAGACTGTCTCCGTCGGATTCCAGGTAGTAGGCAGGATGGCTTTCGAAGAAATAAATGAGATCATCTGTAAAAAAAGCTCGTATGGATTTTACATCTTCACCTCTAAGGTAAAACCTTCTCGAGAAATCGGGATGTTTTTTAAAGTCAATATCTTCCAACTCTGACAATTGCAGTATGGTGGTCATAAAGTTTTCTTTGTCTAGAGTAAACACAGGCATTTTCTTCGGTACTTTGATTTGCAAAAAGGTCGACCTCAAATCTTCTTTAGCAATAAATGCACCTTCGCTATAGGACAGGTCAAACAGTAAGAAATCCTTGTTTTTACTTTCCAGATTGTTGTAACGATAGTTGATCCATTTGGTTTTGAAATAAAAAAATCGTTCCAAGTTGTCATAGTTTGAGACGGGTTCAGCTAGGTAATTCCAATCTAAGATAGTAGACAATTTTTGCAAAAGTTTTTGCCTTTTGGTCAAAGAAATTTGAAAATTCAAAAGAGAGGATTCGGGCATGCTTTTGCGAATTGCAAAGGGATGCTCTGTCTTGGCTTCGTGAACATCAAGCCCGATGATTTCGAAAAACCCACCCTGACGGGAAAAGCTTCGGCTGTAATCGTTTAGGCCCTCCATAACAGTGTGATCTACAAATTCACAAAGAGAAAAATCGATAATGGCGTGAGCACTGGGAGGAATTTCATCCAGCTTGGCCTTGAGCTTGAAAAAGTTCAGGAAACTGCAAAAATTCTTTACACTCACATAATAGTTGCCCGTTTCTTCTTCCAAGTACATCAGCACGTTGGGCTTAAGCCAATTGCGGGAAAACAAAACCCCACTTTTGTTGAGGACAATATGCACCAAGAGGGTGGTCAATATGCCCAGTAGAACACCCGTGGTAAGACTGGTCATCAGTGTTGCGACCAAGGTGGTGAGAAAAATGATGGCTTGCTCTTTTCCTACCTTATAAATACGCAACAAGTTTTCGGGTGTAGCCAGTCGGTATCCTGTATACACTAAAATTGCCGCCAGGGCAGGCATGGGGATTTTTTGAATTTGTTTTGCAAATAACAGTATGAAAACAACCAAAAAGGCAGCGTGAAAAAAGTTGGCAGAACGATTGTTTCCTCCGTTGTTTACGTTTACGGAACTTCTTGCAATAACAGTTACTACATTGAGCCCTCCAAAAAAACCACTAACACCCGTTGCGATTCCCAACGCCCTCAGATCCTTATTGATGTTTGATCTTCTCTTCAGTGGATCTAGCTTATCTACGGCTTTGATACTCAGTAAAGACTCAATCACAGCCACGAGGGTGATGGATAGGGTGTAGCCCATAAAATCAGAAGTTAAGATTTTACCAAAGTCGGGGCTAGGCAGAGAAGCCATCAAGTTATCAGGCAGCGTGATCATCAGATTAGACCCCAAGACCTCCGGTGTTTTTATGACCAGATCATAATAATACATCACTCCTATGGAGGCGATTACCACCCACATAGGGGCGGGGATCAATTGAAAAACAGAATTTCTGATCCGGGAATAGAGGAATAAAAAGATCAAACTCAACACCCCTATGGCACTTGCTAAGATAATATCGCTCGAAGGGTTGCTCAGTAAATTTTTGATGGAATTGGGGATCAGGATCAATTGATTGATGGTATTGCCTTTGACATCGGTAAAGCCCAACATGACATGAAACTGTTTGGCCAAAATACCGACCCCAATGGCAGCCAACATGCCTTGCAGTGCTGTGGTCGGAAAAAATTCACTCAATGCTCCCAAGCGAAAAACACCAAAAATAAACAGCAACAGTCCGGACAACATGATGGCGGCTAAGGTGTACAAATATCCTTGATACAAGTCTCCCTCTCCCATACCGACAATGGCCGAGAGAACCACGATGACCAGTCCATTTCCAGGCCCCGTTATGGTGAGGTGCGATCCACCCAAAACAGAAACCACCATCCCCCCCGCAATGGCTGCGATGATTCCCGCAATTGGGGGGGCTTCGGAGGCAATGGCCAATCCCAACCCCAAAGGCAAGGCGATGAGGGAAACTACAAAACCTGAAAAAATATTTTTCGGTAAGCCGGCCATAAATTGCTTTAAAGGTGTGGCTTTATTCATTTCCTTTCGAGTTTATGATTAATACATCTGTGGGCAATTCTGCCAAAATGTGCTCTATATCTCTGGTAATTAACCGGTCGATAAAACTGAGATTTTCTTGCGCATTCATAACCAACAAGTCAGCACGTACCACTTTGGCATAATGTCCAATGGAGTAACCTCTTCTTCCAAAAATGCTTTGGGTCGTCCAATTGATATTGGTGGTCAGCTTGGCAGGAAGTTTTTTAATTACATCCTTAACTCGCGTTTGTTCTTGCCGTCTCAGTTTTTCTTTTTTCAGCGTGGCCCGTCGCAAACTTCTGTCATCATCGACAGCGACAGCAACTTTGGAGCGGCTTATTTCCTCCACCAGTGAGATCTTTTTGGCCCCCAAAGCTTTTGCAACCATAAAAGCAGCTCCGATGGTATCTCTGGTTTGTGGACTGTCAAACCCATTGACTACAATGTGCTGGCATGGCTTTCTTTCTACAGAGGGGTTGATCAACAACAGAACCGAACACTTTGCCCTTCGGGTAATTTTCCTGGCAATTGATCCCAAATAAAACTTTACGACATTTTCTCTTTTTAACGCTCCTAACAGAATCAGATCTACATTGAATTCTTCACTGGCTTTTAATAGAGTATTGACGGGATTACCCACCCTCCACTCAATGGTGATTTTCTCCGACTGAATCGGACTGGAGGACACAATTTCATTAAATCGAGATTCTTTTTCAGGGGTCTTACTTCCTACGTGGACAAAGATCAACTCTCCCCCAAAATAATGAGCCATCCTCAAGGATTCAAAAACATTGGCCTTTAGGTTGGGCGAGAAGGCAAACCCAACCATTATTTTTTTGAAAGCGATTTTACTCATACCACCAATATAAAAATTCAATTTTCATCAACCAAATTTTTTATTAGTTGACAACTTGGTATCGAACCCAGTTGGTTTTCTTTTTCCGCCGCTCTAATTTAAGAGGTAGTTCTTTCCAGGGGTAGCGGTTGTTCCTAATTTCGGTCAATTGATGATCGACCAATGCTTTTAGGGAGTCTTTTTTGGGGTGGGTATCAAAAAGGTTGTTTTCTTGTGAAAAGTCATGTCGCAGATCATACAACTCGTAATCTTTTAGAGAAATGGTTTTAAGATACTCGTAGTCCTCCTGAGAAAATTGGTGGGGGCGGGGAACGGTATCATGATCCAAACCTAAAATCATATGATCGCCAACACGCATGGCAATTTCAGGGCTGGTTCGGTAAAAAAACCAGTAAAGCGGACGTTTGCGCCGGAAAGGTTTTCCTTCCAAAAGGGGTAAAAAACTATTTCCATCCAAGTCTTCCGGTGGATCAATTCCTACAATTTCACAAAGGGTGGGGAGTACATCAACCAAACCCGTGGGGGTATCAATAACTTTTCTGTTGGTCTGAATCCCCGGCCACTTAACAATCCCCGGAACCCGGATTCCACCATCGTACAAATAACTCTTTACAGCCTTCAAACCGGCATTGGAGGCCAAACGATAGGAGCCGTTGTCTGAGCTGAACATGATGATCGTATTGTCCATCAAGTCGTGCTGTTCCAGATAATTCAATATTCGTCCAATGGCCCTATCCAGATGGTCAATATTGGCAAGATATTCAGCATCTTTTAGGGGCAGATTTTTATATTTTTTAACCAATTCAGGTGGAGAGGCGACTTTTGCATGAGGTTCGTGAAAAGCCACGTACAAAAAGAAAGGGTCATCACTTTTTTGATTGAGCCAGTCCATG
>JAAZUX010000105.1 GCA_018623955.1 Flavobacteriaceae bacterium
ACCACTTCGGCGACGGTCATTTCTGCCGTGGAACCAATTTCTTCAAAACTGATCTTTCGGTTATCGGCATACAAATCCGATCTGAACTGATCCAGTTTTTTAAAAAGTTGATTTTCATCGGGAGTGTTTTCTCCTCTTAATGTTTTTAAAAAAGCTTGAGCGATGTGCTTGCCTTCTACTCCGTGTTGATTTAATCTTTGTAAATTTCTGGTTTGCAATATTTTACTACCAAATAAATGTTTTATTTTTAAAAATTTAAGGTGAAGCATTTTAGGAGTCTTTTTTAAAAAGTATTGGATTTAGATGAGTGTCGATCACTTCACCTATTTTGGCACCGGGACACCAAGTGTTCCAATCATTGACTTGTCCATCGTTGGAAGGGGATATCAATCGCATCTCTTTGTCCATGTAAATGACGGTCATCACCTTCCTTGTCCGGTCGGTGGTATTGGGTCCTGCCCGATGAAAAACCCAACCGGAGTGAAAACTGACTTCACCCAGATCAAATGGTTGGGATACTTTTTCAAAATCAGTTACCCTCAATCTTTTTTCAATTTGTTTTTCACTTTCGTCGCTAATGGCCAAAGCTCTGCCTTCACTGATGACCTGACTTCCGGCACTGAATTCTAAAGGCCCCATTTCCGGGTCAATTTTTTGTAAAGGAATCCAGGCGGTTACGGTTTTATCACTGCTCAAAGGCCAGTAATATTGATCGGCGTGCCAAGGGGTAAACCCTCCATTTCCCTCTTTGTAGAGGGCTTGATCGTGGTACATTCTTACGCCCTCAACCTCCATCAATTCGGTGGCAATACCGGCCAATCGCTTTGAAAAAACAAAGCTCTTGATATCTTTGTCCTCTGTCCAAAGATTAAATATCTGTAAAAAAGCCTTTCCGTAGGTGTCCCGCTCTTTCAGGGGAGCGAATTCCTCTGATTTTTGGGCTACTTTTTTGGAAATCAATTGTTCGTAATACTTCAATGTTTCGGCATCAAAGATGTTTTTTAGTTTGATGAACCCGTTTTTATGATAAAAATTGATCTGATCGGACTTCAAAGCGTAATTCTTGTTAAGTAGGTGTAAATGACTCATGAGCTTTATATTTAGGTTTAACGTAATGCTTGGTATAAGATTGAAATGGGGTGCAATGCAGTTCGAGATGTTCCATCATAAATCTGATGCCTACAACTGGTTCCATTGGCAGCCACCAGGGTTTTTGACTCCATTTTTATGATGGCGGGAAAAAGACGCTCCTCTCCTATTTTTTGGCTGATTTCAAAATGTTCGGCTTCGTATCCAAAAGAGCCGGCCATACCACAACAACCGGTGGACAAGAGGCTTACCTTGTGGTTTATTGGTAAGTTAAGGACCTTAAAGGTGTCTGCCGGATTGCCCAAGGATTTTTGATAGCAATGGGCGTGTATCTTTAGGTTTTTAGCTTGATCGTTAAAAGCGTCCGGGGTAATGTAACCTTTGTCTATCTCTTTGGCTAAAAACTCTTCGATTAAAAAACAATTTTTGGCCAATTTTTTGGCAGCGCTTTTGTCTGTAGCCAGTTTTAGATATTCATCTTTAAAGGTATAAAGGGCCGAGGGTTCTATTCCCAATAAAGGGGTTTCGGTATTAATGTGGTCTTTGTATAAAGCTACATTTTGATTGGCACAAGCTTTGGCTTCTTCCAAAAATCCTTTGGAAATATAAGCCCGTCCGCTTTCGGTCGAAGGAAGAATTTGTACGTTATATCCCAAACGATTTAGGGTTTCAAACGCATCACGACCGGTCTTAACGTCCATATAGTTGGTAAATTCATCCAAATAGAGATAAAGCTTACGCTTTGATTTTTGCTGTTTTTTGTCGATCAATTGTTTGTCCAAAGGAGCATAAAGCTTTGGAAGGGAACGTGCGGAGGCTATGCCTAATGATTTTTTGATTAAGTTTCCCAAAAATGGGGTTTGAAAAACCATGTTTTGGAGCCCCCTGACCGGGTTGAGTACTTTGCTCAACTTTCCGTTATAAGCAAAAACACGATCCCTTAAGCTGGGCCGATGTTCTTTTTGATATTGATATAGAAATTCTGCTTTGTATGAAGCCATATCGACACTACTGGGGCATTCTGAAGCACAGGCTTTACAACTGATGCACAAATCCATTACTTCCTTGATCTGTGGATTGTTAAAGGGGTTTTTGGAATCAGCATTGGTCAATGCTTCTCGGAGTACATTAGCCCTCCCTCGGGTACTATCTTTTTCATCTTTGGTGGCGCGGTAGCTGGGGCAAATCGTTGCATCTTTGGTGGTTTTACGGCAATCTCCGGAGCCATTACACTTTTCGACAGCCCTCAGTATGCCCTGATCGGTACTAAAATCCATATAGGTATCGATTTCAGGTTCTTTTCGGTCGGGTTGATAACGCAGGTTTTGATCCATGGGCAGGGAATCAATAATCTTACCCGGATTAAAAATGGCATGGGGGTCAAAAATGTGCTTTACTGCTTTGATTAACTCATAGTTACTTTCCCCCAACATAAGCGGAATGAATTCTGAACGGACAATACCATCGCCATGTTCTCCACTCATCGACCCCTTGTATTTTTTAACCAAATGGGCCACATCTGTGGTAATTGCTTTGAATTGATCCACATCCTCCTTCTTTTTCAAATTTAAAATGGGTCTCAAATGTAACTCCCCTGCCCCTGCATGGGCATAGTAAACCGGGTTTTGATCGTATTTTTTCATCAAATTGGTAAACGCTGCGATGTAGTCTGCCAATTGATCAACGGGTACAGCAGTATCCTCAATACAAGCGACTGCTTTTTTATCACCAACAATATTTCCCAAAAGACCCAATCCGGCACTTCTGAGATTTAAAGCAGACTGTATTTCCTCTCCCTTAAGTACGGAGAAATCGTAGGAGAGATTGATTTTTTCAAGGGTATTCATTAATGAGTCTAATTCCTTCTGAAGTTGATTTTCATTGGCAGCCCTCAGTTCAAGCATCAGTATGCCTTTGGGATCGCCTTTAAGGAAAAATCTGTTTTTGGCCTGAGAAAGATTGTTTTTGGTGCAATCCAAAATGGTTTTATCCATCATCTCACAGGTGTATAGCGGATGTTTCATCAGAGGGGCTACAGATTGCAAGCACTTTTCGATACTGTCGTATTGAGCTGCAACCATTACTGCCTCTTGTGGAGGAATTGAGTCCAGTGAGAGTGTGATGGAGCTAACAAATGCTAGTGAACCTTCACTTCCGGTCAACAGCTTTGAAAGGTTCAGGACCGAGAAAGTGGGGTCGATAAAGCCATTGAGGAGTGTATCCAAGGCGTAACCTGAATTGCGACGATGAACAGATGCCAAGGGATATTCATTGCGGATGTTTTCTTGATGCAAAGGATCAGAGAGTTTTTCCGTAAAAAATCGATAAATGGCACCTTCTAAGTCCTGTTGTTTTTCTTTTTCACGGTATTGATCTTCATTCAAATCTTCGAAGGTTACTACACTACCATCGTATAGAACACATTCCAAAGCAATTACTTTATCTCGCGTAACCCCATATCTGATGGAGGTGGTTCCGGAAGAGTTGTTTCCGGTCATCCCCCCAATAGTACAACGATTGGAAGTTGAGGTATTGGGACCAAAGAACAATTGATGAGGGGCTAAAAAATTATTGAGATCATCGCGAACAATTCCCGGTTCGACCGTAATCCTTTTGGCAGTGGGATCAAAATCTATGATTTGATTGAAATGTTTTGAAACATCTACCACCAAGCCATTTCCTACCACTTGTCCCGCCAGTGAGGTGCCTCCTGCCCTGGGAATTAAGGGGATTTTATTTTCACGTGCAAAGTGGATCAATTCGAGAATGTCTTCTTTGTTTTTGGGAAAACAGACACCTTCAGGGTAAATCTTATAAACAGAAGCATCTGTCGCGTACAATTGACGGTGGAGGTCATCGTTTTTAACCTGGATACGTTTGAGGGAATTAAAATCGTATTTTGACATTGACTGATACTGTATAAGTAAAGATAATTTAATGATTAAATTTGCGTTGTCAATATATGAAAGCTTATTTAGAAGATAAAAGCTTTAAAATTCATAATTTAGCTCCATGATGAAAAAAATATTTTTCCTAGCTTCTACTTTAATTTTTCTGGCTTGCTCCAGCAACAACAACGAGTTTACCATTATGGCTTCTGTCGATTTACAAGACGGTAATATGGTTTACCGAATTATGGCAGATGCCAATCAACAACCTTTAATCATAGATTCCATTGCAGTAAAAGATGGTGCATTTCAAATGAGTGGTATCATTGAGTCGCCCGATATAAACTTTTTCTCTCTTCAAAACATCAGTGGTAACTTTCCTTTCGTTCTGGAATCTGGTAACATCAAAGTTTCTTTGTACAAAGATAGTTTGATGAGTTCTAAGGCATTGGGAACCGTCTCCAACGATGATTTTATGAAATACAAATCAGAAACCAAGGTTTTTGTGAACTCAATTAAT
>JAAZUX010000106.1 GCA_018623955.1 Flavobacteriaceae bacterium
ACTACCACCAGCGAGTATCGTTTTATCAAATCCGATCAGCCGGAGGCAGATTTTAAGATCATTCAGCCTCGAACCAGTGGATTAGAGTACGATGTTGCGCATTTTGGGGATCATTTTTACCTTCATACCAACTTCAACGAGGCCACTAATTTTCAGATCATGCGAACCCCTGTCGACCATACCACTACTGAGTTTTGGGAGCCATTGCTGCGGCATCGTAAGGAAGTTTTGATTGAAGATTTCGAGTTATTTGATCAGTATTGGGTGGTCAACGAGAGAGAAAATGGTCTTTCGAGATTGCGGATCATGCGTTGGGATCAATCGGAAGACTATCACCTCCTTATGGAGGAGGAAACCTACGCGCTCTATATTTCTTACAACCCCGAGTTTGAGTCGACACAACTGAGGTATGTTTTTAACTCTCTAACCACTCCCACTTCGGTGATCGAATACGATATGCTTTCCCAAGAGAAAACCATCTTAAAAACCCAAGAAATATTGGGGGGAGATTTTGACTCGAGTCATTACCGTTCCCAAAGATTGTGGGCCGATGCCAGAGATGGTGCCAAAATCCCTATTTCCATTGTTTACCACAAGGAGACAAAATTGTCTGAATCTACGCCCATTTTGCAGTATGCCTATGGATCTTATGGTCATACCATTGATCCATCGTTTTCCTCCAATCGCTTGAGTCTATTGGATCGAGGTTTTGTTTTTGCCATTGCCCACATTAGGGGAGGAGAGTATATGGGCAGACACTGGTATGAGGATGGCAAGCTGCTGAAGAAAAAAAACACCTTTTTCGATTTTATTGATTGTTCTAAGTTTTTAGTTGAGCAAAAATTCACTGCTCCCGAGCATCTCTACGCTAATGGAGGCTCTGCAGGTGGTTTACTGATGGGTGTAATCATAAATTTGGCACCTGAATTGTACAATGGTGTGATTGCGGATGTTCCCTTTGTGGATGTGGTCACTACCATGTTGGACGACACCATTCCCCTGACCACCTCTGAGTACGATGAGTGGGGCAATCCCAACGAAAAAGAATACTATGAGTATATGCTCTCCTATTCTCCCTATGATCAGGTTAAGGCACAAGATTATCCCAACCTCCTGGTGACCTCGGGTTTGCACGATTCACAAGTACAGTATTTTGAGCCCACCAAGTGGGTTGCCCGACTGAGGGCCAACAAGACAGATCAAAAACTTTTATTCTTGGACACCAATATGAAAGCCGGACACAGTGGGGCTTCCGGCCGTTTTGATTCCCTTAAAGAACTGGCAAAAAAATTCGCTTTTATAATTGATTTGGAAGAAAAATAGTCTTTAAAAAAAAGTGTTATTTTTGCAACGAAAAAGATGGAAAAAAATAAAACCAACAGCGGAATGAAGGTTGAAAAGAATATACTATCCTTGATCGGTAGTACACCACTCATCCGCCTAGAAAAAGTAGTAGAAGGGTTTGATGGTAACTTTTTCACCAAATTTGAGGCCTTCAACCCCGGCCATTCCAACAAGGATAGAATTGCACTTCACATTATTGAAGAAGCTGAAAAAAAAGGTATTCTCAAGCCCGGGGATACCATCATCGAGACCACTTCCGGTAATACTGGTTTTAGTTTGGCCATGGTTTCTTTGATCAAAGGTTATGAGTGTATTTTGGCAGTGAGTTCCAAGTCCTCCAAGGATAAAATTGATATGTTGCATGCGATGGGCGCAAAAGTATATGTTTGTCCTGCCAATGTATCGGCTGAAGATTCCAGGTCCTATTATCAGGTTGCCAAAACCTTGCATAACGAAATCAAAGACTCTGTCTACATCAATCAGTACTTCAACGACCTTAATATAGAAGCCCATTACAAGACTACAGGTCCAGAGATCTGGGATCAAACCAATGGTGAAATTACTCACTTGGTGGCTTGTTCAGGGACGGGTGGAACCATTTCTGGATGTGCCAAATTCTTAAAAGAACAAAACCCTGATGTTGAGATCATTGGTGTAGATGCCTACGGTTCTGTTCTCAAAAAATATCATGAAACCAGAGAACTGGATACTGACGAAATTTATCCCTACCGCATTGAGGGATTGGGTAAAAATCTTATTCCAACAGCAACAGATTTTGATGCCATTGACACTTTTGTTAAGGTTACCGATGAAGAAAGTGCTCATACGGCCCGCGAAGTTACCCGAAAAGAAGGTTTGTTTGTTGGCTACACCTCTGGTGCTGCCATGCAAGCAGTAAAGCAACTCAATCAAACCGGAAAGTTTAAAGATAACGACTGTGTTGTTATTATTTTTCCTGATCATGGTTCCCGTTACATGAGTAAGATCTACAGTGACGACTGGATGAATGAGCAAGGATTTTTTGATTCTGCCAACCAAGAAGCCCCCAACAAAATCGAATACATATAATGATTCACAACTGAAGGATTTAATGATGAAGGATTTATTTGATAGATTTTATGAAAACAAAGGGCCTGTTGGTAAATGGGCCGAACATGCAGAGGGGTATTTTCTTTTTCCCCAACTGGAGGGACCAATCAGCAACCGCATGTATTTTATGGGAAAAGAGGTCATCACATGGAGCGTCAATGACTATCTGGGTTTGGCCAATCATCCCGAAGTAAGAAAAGTAGATGCCGAAGCGGCAGCAGAATACGGTTCTGCATATCCGATGGGAGCGAGAATGATGTCGGGTCATACCGATCTTCACGAACAATTAGAGCATGAACTTGCTGACTTTGTCAATAAAGAATCTGCCTATCTCCTCAATTTTGGTTATCAAGGCATACTTTCCACTGTTGATACCTTGGTGGGTAAAGACGATGTAATTGTCTATGATGTTGATGCTCATGCCTGTATAGTCGACGGTGTTCGACTTCATTTGGGCAAGCGTTTTACCTATAAGCACAACAACGTTGAAAGCCTTGAAAAAAACTTACAACGCGCCCAAAAAGTAGCCGAACAAACCGGAGGAGGGATCTTGGTGATTTCTGAGGGGGTTTTCGGTATGAGAGGAGAGCAGGGGAAGCTGAAGGAGATTGCAGCACTTAAGAGCAAGTACAAATTCCGATTTTTGGTTGACGATGCCCACGGTTTTGGAACTCTGGGTGAAAATGGAGCCGGATCAGGGGTAGAGCAGGGTGTTCAAGACGATATTGACGTCTATTTTGCAACTTTTGCCAAGTCTATGGCTTCGACCGGTGCCTTTATTGCCGCAGATAAAGAAATAATAGATTATCTGAGGTATAATATGCGCTCGCAGATGTTTGCCAAATCACTGCAAATGCAACTGGTTAAAGGGGCACTCAAAAGATTGGATATGCTCAGAAACCAACCTGAGTTTAAAGCCAAACTTTGGGAGAATGTCAATGCCCTACAAAATGGACTCAAAGCCAATGGTTTTGACATCGGCAAAACCCAAAGTTGTGTTACCCCGGTATATCTCAAGGGAAGTATACCTGAGGCAATGGCATTGGTCAAGGACCTGAGAGAGAACCACGGTATTTTTTGTTCTATAGTGGTTTATCCGGTAATCCCAAAAGGATTGATCCTACTTCGATTGATTCCTACGGCCTCCCATACTCTGGAGGATGTTAATGAAACCATAGAGGCTTTTGCCAGCATACGCGAAAAATTAGAAAACGGAACTTACCAGAGAATTTCTCAGGCCCTTTTGGCGGCGGTCAAGTAACTTCGTATTGTAACATCATCCCGTCGTTTTCGTGTTCTATTGTATGGGGATGAAAAACATATTTTTGTGTTTGCCATAGACAGTACAATAACTTATTTTTCTACTCATTTGAGCAAAAAAGTGATTTTCAATGTACCTATTCTTTAGGTACCAGTCGATTTTCCAACTTTTTTTATACCCGAAGCTCAAAATTATAGATAATCCCCATCAAATTTTAAATAACACAGCCAAGGAGTCGTGTGAACAGATTTAGATTCATTAATTGGGGCAAATTGAAAACTGTTTTTGACCTTACTTATGTTTTTAATGATATTAAATCAGTCGTTGAGCATGACCGGCATCACCAACATGGTGATGTTTTCTCCCTCATCCATCTGGTCCATGGGAGTAATGATCCCTGCACGGTTGGGCAGTGACATGGAGAGTTTGATCTCTTCACAACTGATGTTGTTTAGCATTTCGATCAAAAATCTGGAGTTGAATCCGATTTGTAGATCATCGCCCAAATACTCACAGCCCAATCTTTCTTCAGCCTTATTACTGTAATCAAGATCCTCCGCAGATATTTGTAGATCGGCTCCGGCCATTTTAAGTCTCACCTGGTGGGTGGTCTTGTTGGAGAAAATACTAACCCTTCTGACGGAATTGAGAAAATCTACACGCCCAATTTGCATAACATTTGGATTTTCTTTGGGAATGACTGCTTCATAGTTGGGGTATTTGCCTTCGACCAACCTACAGGTCATTCTGATATTTCCAAAACTGAATTCCGCATTGGTTTCATTGTATTCTATCAC
>JAAZUX010000107.1 GCA_018623955.1 Flavobacteriaceae bacterium
ACTGATTCAAAAACTTGAACAGCTCAAATCTGACCTTGTTCAATTGCGGGAAAACCTCTGACTATTTCTTTCTAAAAAACAATTGTATGGGAATGCCATTAAATTCAAAACGTTCCCGGAGTTTGTTCTCTAAAAACCTTTTATAAGGTTCCTTAACGTATTGGGGAAGGTTACAGAAAAAAGCAAATTGTGGATGTGGCGTAGGCAATTGGGTACAGAACTTTATTTTGACGAACTTCCCTTTGTAAGATGGAGGGGGTTGACTTTCAATAATGGGCAAAAGGGTGTCGTTTAATTTTCGGGTTGGGATACGATTGGATCGGTTTTTATAGATGGTAACGGCCGTTTCTATGGCTTTGAATATTCTCTGTTTGTTTAGGGCAGAGATGAACACGATGGGAACGTCTTTAAAAGGTGCTGTTTTTTCTTTGATCTCTTGTTCAAAAAGTTTGGTGGATTGGGTTTCCTTTTCAACAAGGTCCCACTTGTTGACCAATATGACGATGCCCTTGTTATTTCTGTGGGCCAACCAAAATATATTTTGAACTTGGCCATCAAAACCTCTGGTGGCATCGACCAACAACAAGCAAACATCGCAATATTCAATGGCCCTGACGGAACGCATGACGGAATAAAATTCGATGTCTTCTTTAACTTTACTTTTTTTTCTGATTCCTGCTGTATCTACCAGATTGAATTCAAATCCAAAACGGTTGTATTTGGTATCTATACTGTCTCTGGTAGTTCCGGCTATGTCGGTAACTATATATCTTTCCTCCCCTATAAGTGCATTGATAAAAGAAGATTTTCCTGCATTGGGACGTCCTACTACTGCAAATCTGGGTAGGGCCTCCTCCGGTTCACTTTGTTCGGGCAAAACCTTGACCAATTCGTCTAACAACTCACCGGTTCCGCTTCCATTGATGGCGGAAAGGGTGTATATGTGTTCGTAACCCAAGGCATAAAATTCGGTCATGTTTTCAGTGACCTTGGAATTATCTCCTTTGTTGGCGGTCAGGAATACAGGCTTTTGAGAGAGTCTGAGCAATTGGGCAATGGTTTCGTCCATTCCGGTAAGACCTTCTGCCACATCGACCATAAATAGTATGGCATCGGCTTCTTCGATGGCCAAATTGACTTGCTTGTCGATTTCATTTTGAAAAACATCATCACTGCCTTGGACATAGCCACCTGTATCGATCAAACTGAACTCTATACCATTCCAGTCAGACCGACCATAGTGACGGTCTCTTGTGACGCCGCTTACTGCATCTACAATGGCTTCTCTTTTTTTAATCAAACGGTTAAAAAAAGTAGATTTTCCCACATTAGGTCTTCCCACAATTGCAACAATCCCTCCCATTAGAGTTTATTTGATTGCAAAAGTAAGTGAATTTGTGAGATATCGTCTGGGAGTTATTGCTGATAACCAAAACGTTTGAGTTGTTGGGGGTTGGAACGCCAATTTTTTTGAACTTTTACGAAAAGTTCTATATGGATTTTCTTGCCAAAAAATGATGCGAGATCTTTTCTGGCTGCAATACCCACTTTTTTCAGTTGTTCTCCTTTATGCCCGATGACGATGCCTTTTTGGGTTTCTCTTTCTACCAAAATGACCGCTTGTATCCTAATGATTTTATCTTCTTCCTTAAAAGATTCGGTGATGACCTCCACAGCATAGGGAATTTCTTTGTCGTAATGTTCTAAAATACTTTTGCGGATGGATTCATTCACAAAAAAACGTTCGGGTTTGTCACTGAGCTGATCTTTGGGAAAATAAGGGGGTGATTCGGGCAACAACTCAATCAACATTTGTAAGAGTTCCGGAACAAAAAAACCGGTCAAGGCAGAGATGGGAATGACCTTTGCATTGGGAAAAATGGCAGACCATTCACTAACGGCAGCTTCTAATTCTACCTGAGAAGAGGTGTCAATTTTATTGATCAACACAAACAATGGAATTTTGGATTTCTTGATCCGCTCCACTAAGGCTTGATCCTTGATCTGTTTTTCTTCAATTGATATCACATAGAGCAATACATCGGCATCGACCAAAGATTCCTTGACAAAATCCATCATGGAGTTTTGCATTTCATAGGCGGGCTGAATAATACCGGGCGTATCTGACAAAACCATTTGATAACTATCCCCATTGATCAAACCCAGAATACGATGGCGGGTAGTTTGAGCCTTGGGGGTGGTGATGGATAAATCTCTGCCCATTAAGGCATTGACTAAAGTAGATTTGCCCACATTGGGGTTTCCTACGATGGATACATAACCTGACTTATGTGGGGTTTTGGACATGGTATAAAGATACAATCTTTGTATTAGCCTTTGTGGTGGTGTATAAATTTTGTAAATTTGCACACTGATCGCGAGGTAGAGCAGTAGGTAGCTCGTCGGGCTCATAACCCGAAGGTCGCTGGTTCGAGTCCAGCCCTCGCTACTAAACAAGACGGACTAGTATTTTTACTAGTCCGTTTTTTATTGGAATCATCCTACCCCATGTAAATGAATGGATTAACCTAAATATTGGGTTCAAATGTGAGGTTCGATATGTTTTGTCGTTCGACGTAAAATCAGAAATAATCAACTTGTTTTCCAATTAACACCTTTTTTATAGTTATCTCAACGTCAACATCTACAGTATCTGTAAAATGAATCGACAATTTTCTAGTTCCTTCATTCTTTTCCTGAAATGGCAGGATTGGTGATTTAGGCATCGGTTTGGCGGGCAAAACCTCAAACTGAGCCTCCATAGGTTTAACCAAGTTTACCACTATAGATTTTCCATCCTGTTTGAGAATTGCCTGGCGATTATTTTCAGTGAGTTCTATTTCAGCTTTTGTGTGATAAAACAGAAACAACTCCGAAGGCTCTTTGCATTTTATTTCATCTGCAATCCGAAATTCTATTCCTCTGTTTAGGGTAAAAGTTCGTTTAAATGACACCTCATCATAATAGGATTTTGAAACGTCCAATACCGCTATTGCAGATTCATTCCCAGATTCAAATTTTGTAAATTCAGCAATCCCATCTTCTGTTCTTTTCTGATTACCCCCAAATTTGGGATTAATGACCAAAGTGTTGTGCCCTTCAGCGCGGGTTCTGTAAAAATCCCACCGACCAGCTTTGTTGATATGACGCTGATAGGTTTGCGCATCTTTTCCAAAATCAGTAAACCACCGTACTCCATCGCATTCAAGAATAAACGATCCCAGATCCATATGACTGTGAACACGAGTACTTGAACCACCTTTCAATGCAACAGAAAATCCCTTTCCATTATCCCATGAATCACGCATGGTAACAATCTCAGCTACACGAAAATATTTATCTAAAGGCATACTATTCAAATCAAAGTTTTTGAAACGATCATCAAACCACAACAGATCTAAAATATTTGCTTCTACACCTCTTTTAAGTGCCATATATCTGAACCCAGAATAACGAGCTTGGTCATATCTTTTTCCCATCCAAAAATGTTGGGCAGTTGACATTGCTTTAACATCACTATCACTAAAATTAAAACACATGAGATTAGTTGCAGATAACTGAATTTGAAAATCCCCACTGCGGCGAAATCCCTCCATTGAGCCCAACCCAAAGTCCGTACCTAAACTATTGTCCAACGCATCCAAAAAAAACACATTATAACGGCTACCATAATCCCAATAAGTTGGCCCCTCGAAGCCTCCACCATCTGGTTCATAAGCTTTCATAGGCAACTGAATGCTTTCAATAGCTGTACATAAGATTTTTGAAGCGATTTCAGGAATATGCTCAGCAATAGCTAGTGCACCTATGGAAATACCACCATTACAGACTTGGTTCCAATTGATATTTCCTTTATGCCAACCCACTTCTTTGTCATATACTTCTATAGCAGGATTCAAACCTTTTTGTAAGATAGCATCCTGAAGAATTTTTTTTTGCTTTGCACTCCAAAAGTTGTACAACCAATCATAACCAAGAGCAACAGCATGTGTCATTTCGGCACAATCAAGGAAATGCGATGGATTCCAATCGCTGAATGAAGCTACAGTAAGGAGCTCCTGCCATGCCCTTTCTGCATATTTTTTTTCACCCAGAATCAAATAACTCAAACTCAAAGAACGAACCCTTTCAAGTGCTGCTCGGCTTACCCGCAGTAGTCTTCGCCCATCTGGTTTATTGTAAACCAATGGTTTCTTATTCAATAACTCTTGAGCAAATTTCAGATTGGATATCCAAATTTGTTGAGCGAGCTCGTCTTCCTGAATCAACCTTTTAATTTTTCCTATACTCTCTGCTGATATTAATCGCGGATGTTGATCTTTTAAGGTGTTCAAAACTTCAACTTTTGAGGGAATTTGTATTTTTTCCTGCGCAGCGGAAAGTTGAATACAGGCAACATACAATAAATAAAACCAAATTAACCTTGAGTTTATTTTTGTGTAAGAATCTTTCATTTTATAATAATAACTATTATGAACCGAAAAATC
>JAAZUX010000108.1 GCA_018623955.1 Flavobacteriaceae bacterium
ATTGAAACCGAAATGACAGACAAGCTTTCGGAGGATGTGGTTCAAAAGTGGCGCGAAGGAATTCCCCTGAAAAGAGGGGGATCACCCGAAGATGTTGCCAACGCTTGTTTGTTCTTGGCATCAGATTTATCAAATTATATAACCGGTCAAGTCCTTCAAGTCGATGGAGGAATGCTAACTTAAAAAACATTTATCATGCAAAAACTACCTAAAATTGGATTGCCCATTATTCTATTAGCCTTTGTGCTGATCATTTTTGTTTCTAAATCTTCTATCAATATTGGATATGGAGAGGCAGGCGTATTATTTAAAACATTTGGAGGAGGGGTGGTCACTGACGAAGCTCCACTTTCGGAAGGGTTTCATATTATTGCGCCTTGGAACAAAGTTTATATCTACAATGTAAAGCAGCAAGAATTCTTCGAAGGGAATATGCAAGTATTGTCTTCCAATGGTTTGGAAATATCTCTTGATGTATCCGTATTGTATCAACCTGTGTATAACGAGTTGGGATTGTTACACAAAACCAAAGGTGAAAATTATGTCAATATTGTACTGATTCCTCAGATTCGTGCAGTTGCCAGAAGTGTTGTGGGACGTTACACGCCGGAGCAGTTGTACTCAACCAAAAGAGATGCCATTCAGAATGAAATCTATGAGGAAACCAAAAAGAATGTCGAATCCCAACACATTCAACTCAATGCGGTTCTGGTAAGGGATGTTTCTTTGCCATTGGCCATTAAAGAAGGAATCGAAAGAAAATTAATCCAGGAGCAAGAAGCTTTGGAATATGAGTTCCGTTTGGAAAAAGCCAAGCAAGAAGCCGAAAAACAAAGGGTTGAAGCCGAAGGTAAGGCCGCAGCGAATAGAATTCTCAGCGCTTCCATTACCAAAATGATTCTCAAAGAAAAAGGAATAGAGGCCACCAAAGCGTTGTCTACTTCTCCCAATGCAAAGGTCATTGTCATTGGCAGTGGAGAGGATGGTATGCCCATCATCTTGGGAGGTCAATAAAATTGATTTGAATTCTCATTGAAAAAATTATTATATTTGTGCTGTGAAAATATTGAATCATCATATACATTTTCTTTCGACCGATCAAATGAGGTAAAGAATGTGTATTGACCATACTGAAGACCCGTTTGATTTCAAACGGGTTTTTTTATAAAAGATATTTACAATGATAAAAATTGCGATTCAAAAATCAGGGAGGCTCAACGATGAGTCATTGGGTATACTGAAGAAATGTGGTATTTCTATAGACAATGGCAAAGACCAACTCAAAGCCCCTGCCAGAAATTTCCCGATGGAAGTGCTTTATTTGAGAAATGGCGACATCCCGCAGTACCTTAGAGATGGGGTAGTAGACTTGGCCATCATAGGTGAAAACCTGATCCATGAAAAAGGAAAGGACTTGACCATTATTGAAAACTTGGGTTTTTCCAAATGTCGTGTCTCTATTGCTGTTCCCAAAGAAGTAGATTTCAATGATATTCAAGAACTCAACGGGAAGCGCATCGCTACTTCTTATCCCAATACCGTCAATCAATTTCTGGCGGAAAATGGTATTTCGGCAGATTTACATATTATTAACGGCTCTGTTGAAATTGCCCCCAATATAGGTTTGGCAGATGCCATTTGCGATATCGTTTCCAGTGGGAGTACCTTGTTTAAGAATAATCTCAAGGAAGTTGCCAAAATTCTGGAATCTCAAGCGGTGTTGGTTCAATCACCAAATTTGTCAGCAGAAAAGCTTGAAATTGTTGAGAAATTACTTTTTCGTTTGGGCACGGTCATCCGCGCAAAAAAATCAAAATACATTCTTTTGAATGCGCCCAATGACAAAATTGATTTGATCAGCGATATTTTACCGGTATTGAAAAGCCCCACCGTATTGCCTCTGGCCCAAGAGGGCTGGTCCTCTTTGCACTCTGTGATTGACGAGACCTCTTTTTGGGAAGTCATCGATGAATTGAAAGCCGCAGGAGCCGAAGACATCCTGGTTTGTCCCATCGAAAAAATGGTATTGTAATGCAGCGTTATATCAATCCCTCCCCTGAACAATGGAAAGTGTTGACCCAAAGGGGGTCCGCCTCTTATTCTTCTCTGGAGCCTTTGGCCAAGGAAGTTTTTAACAATGTTGCTCAATATGGGGATCAGGCTTTGATGACCTATACCGAAAAATTTGATAACGTTAAATTGGAGAATTTTTCTGTCAGTGCCGAAGAAATCGAGTTGGCCAAATCCCGTGTTCCGGAAAAATTAAAGTTGGCCATCCAAAAAGCTAAAGAGAACATTTATCGTTTTCACACGGCTCAAAAAACTGAAGAAGTCAAAGTTGAGATCCAAAAAGGTGTCAATTGTTGGCAAAAAAAACTACCCATTGAAAAAGTGGGTTTATACATTCCCGGGGGATCAGCACCACTATTTTCAACTATTTTGATGCTGGCTGTTCCCGCTCAGGTGGCAGGCTGTAGCAAAGTTGTATTATGTTCACCTCCAGATCGTAAGGGTGAATTACCTGATGTAATACTTTATACTGCTGATTTGTGTGGTATTGATACCATATTCAAGGTAGGAGGGATGCAAGCCATCGCCGGTATGACTTTGGGAACAGCGACCATCCCCAAAGTGGACAAACTTTTTGGTCCAGGAAACCAATACGTAACTGTAGCCAAGCAATTGGCTACTCAATATCAAGTCTCCATTGATATGCCCGCTGGGCCTAGCGAATTGATGGTTGTAGCTGATGCCACTGCAAATGCGGCTTTTGTCGCTTCGGATCTATTATCTCAAGCCGAGCACGGGCCCGACAGTCAGGTACTGTTGGTTACTACTGACCGGGACATGATCGAACGGGTGGATGCACAAGTAGAAGTACAAATTTCTGTTTTAGAACGTAAGGAAACTGCCCGAAAAGCTCTTGATAACTCCAAAATCATCTACTTCGATAAGGAAGCGGAGGCATTGGCATTTACTAATTTTTATGGAGCCGAGCATCTGATTGTATGCCTTAAAAACGAAGACGAATTCGTTAATCAAATCAAACATGCCGGTTCTGTATTCATTGGGAACTACACCCCCGAAAGTGCTGGTGATTACGCCTCCGGTACAAACCATACTTTGCCTACCAATGGGTATGTGAGACAATACAGTGGAGTGAATTTAGACAGTTTTTTAAAGGCCATCACCTATCAAAAAATAACCGCTCAAGGATTGCAAGATCTCGGACCTGTGATTGAGGAAATGGCTACTGCAGAGGGATTGCAGGCCCACAAAAATGCTGTTTCTGTAAGGCTAAAAATGCTTGATGATGAATAATTCAGAGATAACACGACTTGTTCGGCCCATGGTAAGGGATATCGCCCCCTACCGATCGGCTCGTGATGAATTTGAGGATTTTGAGGCCCAAAAGATTTTTCTGGATGCCAATGAAAATCCTTACAATACAGATGCCAATCGTTATCCAGATCCTTTACAACGCCAATTAAAAAGAGTGTTGGCAAAGGTGAAAGGGGTTTCAGATAATCAAATACTGTTGGGCAACGGCAGTGATGAGGTGTTGGATTTGATCTTTCGTACTTTTTGTGAGCCCGGAGATGACGAAGTTATCTTATTGCCACCCACCTATGGTATGTATGGTGTATTGGCACAGCTCAATAACGTCAAAGTGGTTGATATTCCTCTTGATGAAAATTTTCAATTGGATGTAGCGGCAATCATGTCATCGGTTAATGAAAAAACCAAACTGATCTTTGTTTGCTCTCCCAACAATCCCAGTGGAAATGCAATTCCATTGCCCCAAATTCAAAGTCTCCTGGATCAATTTTCCGGTTTGGTGGTGGTAGATGAGGCCTATATTGACTTTTCAGAGGGAGGTACAGCTATCCATTTTTTAGATGAGTATCCAAGACTGATTATTTGTCAAACCTTTTCCAAAGCCTATGGATTGGCGGGAATACGTTTGGGTATTGGTTTTGCACACCCTACAATCATTGAATTTTTTAATAAAATCAAACCGCCCTACAATGTCAATGTGCTCACCCAAAAAAAGGCCTTAGCTGCTTTGAATGTAACTGATGTTATAGAACGACAGGTTCGAGCGTTGATTGGAGAACGTCAAAAAATGGAAGAGGAATTATTGACCATCGGGTTTGTAAAAAAGATTTATCCTAGCGATGCTAATTTTCTTTTGGTTCTCGTTGACGACGCCCAAAAAAGGTATAACCAGTTTCTGAAACAAGGTATAGTAGTTCGAAGCCGTTCCTCACTTTTGGGATGCGAAAATACACTGCGCATCACGGTGGGGACTCCCCAAGAAAATATTACATTTATTAATGCTTGTAAAACCATAGATCAATGAAAAAAGTACTCTTCATCGACCGAGACGGTACCCTGACCCTGGAGCCGGGGGACTACCAAGTAGATGCCTTTGAAAAACTGGTTTTTTACCCCGAAGTTTTTCGCTACTTG
>JAAZUX010000109.1 GCA_018623955.1 Flavobacteriaceae bacterium
CAACCGTTACAGGTGAGGCCTTCGGTAATTCTGATTGCATTCGTATATCCTATGCTGCCTCCGAAGATGAAATCAAGACGGCTGTCGAGAGAATCAAAAACGCTTTAAGCTAAAAATAAAAAAGCCTCCTGATGGAGGCTTTTTTTGTTTTATCCATTGATCACCTTTTCTTGGTGGTTGATCGACTCTTGGTGGATCGCTTTAAAGATGCGGGTGATGAATTCCTCACTCAAACCTCTTTCACCTCCCTCTGCTTGCATGGTCTCCAAAATTTCATTCCAACGTTTGTTTTGTAAAACAGCGACGTTGTTGTCTTTTTTAAGTAGACCGATAGACTCAGCGACTTTCATTCGTTTACCCAAAGCGTCCAAAATGGCTTGATCACTTACGTCAATTTGCTCTCGCAGGGTCTCCAATTCCGTTTGGTAGCTTTTTTCATCCGTAGTCACTTTTCGTATTTTTAGATCATTCATGATCTCTACTAAACGTGCTGGGGTTACCTGCTGTTTGGCATCACTCCAGGCATTGTCCGGGTCCCAGTGGGTTTCGATCATCAGACCGTCAAAATTGAGATCCAAAGCTCTTTGACTGAGATTAAAAATCAGATCCCTACGTCCTGCAATATGAGATGGATCACAGATCAATGGTATGTCGGGAAATTTATTTTGGAACTCAACTGCAATTTGCCACTCTGGATTGTTGCGGTATTTTGATTTGTCGTAGGTAGAAAAACCTCTGTGAATGACACCCAATTTTTTGATGTTGGCAGAGTAGAGTCTTTCCAGACCACCCATCCAAAGGGCCAAATCGGGATTAACAGGATTTTTGACCAAAACGATTTTATCCGTTCCGTTTAATGCATCGGCAATTTCCTGAATGATGAAAGGACTCACTGTAGATCGAGCCCCAATCCATAAAATATCAACATCTGCCTCCAATGCCAATTTTACGTGGTCTTTATTGGCCACCTCGGTTGAGGTCAATAGCCCTGTTTGTTCCTTTACTTTTTTGAGCCAGTCCAAACCTATGGCCCCAACCCCTTCAAACATACCAGGTCGGGTTCTGGGTTTCCATATCCCTGCACGGTAAACCGTTACATCGGTGTCTTTTAGTTCGTGAGCAATTTTCAGAACTTGTTCCTCTGTTTCTGCACTACAAGGACCGGCAATGACCAATGGATGATCCAATCCGAAATCTTCTAGCCAGGCACTCATTTCTTTGCTGTTTTCCATTTTTATTTGTTGTTTTTGGTGTTGGTAATGCCCTCTAAAATCAGACGAATTTTATTGATCTCGAGAATTTGCTCGTGCAATTCGTCAAATTGATCAGCATCCAAAAGTTGTTTAAATTGATTTAAATTGTTGATGTATTGTGATAGTGTTTCACTGATGTTTTCTTTGTTCTGTTTAAAAATAGGAACCCACATATGAGGGGAACTTTTTGCCAAACGAACGGTAGAGGAAAACCCACTCCCGGCCATGTCAAAAATGGCGGACTGATCTTTTTCTTTTTCCATTACGGTTTTACCCAACATATAGGAACTGATGTGGGACAAATGAGATACATAAGTAATGTGTTGGTCGTGTTCTACGGGATCCATTTCCCTGAGGTTCATCCCTGTTTTTTTGAACCAATCTTGAGCCCATTCCAACAGATCGGGACGGGTTTTATGGATTTCACAAAGGATTTGAATTTTGTCTTTAAACAAATCGGATAGTGCTGCAGCAGGTCCAGAATATTCAGTACCTGCAATAGGATGGGTGGCCAAAAACTGTCCGCGCTTGGAATGCAATGCCACTTGTTGGCAAATTGCAGCTTTGGTAGATCCAAAATCCATGATCAATGCGTTGTCATTGACCTCGTCCAACAAGTCAACCAATCGATCCATCGCCACATCTACCGGTATGGCCAGCAGAATGACATCCATTTGCTTGATCATTTGGTCATCTAATCTGAAATCGATCAATCCCAATTTCAAAGACTTTTGCAAATTAGCTTCACTCCTGTTGCTTCCGTAAATTTCGACATCGGGAATGTGTTCCCTAGCCGAAAGTGCCAGTGAACCGCCAATTAACCCAACACCAATGATTCCTATTTTCATTTTTTACTAATTCTTTCTATGGCTTTGCTGATTTGTTCTGCCTCCACACAAAGGGAAAAGCGGATATATCCTTCGCCCTGGCTGCCAAATATACTTCCCGGCGCTATAAAAACATGATGTTTTTGTAAAATTTCCTCTATGTATTCCACCGAAGATTTAGAGGTGTTTCTCATTTTGGCCCAAACAAATAGTCCACTGCTGTCAGTGTCAAAATCTGTATTTAGAAGAGTAGCCAGTTCAAAGATCAGCCTTCTTCTTTGGTGATAGACGTCATTCAATTTTTTGAACCAGCTTTCTTGCGCTTCAAGTGCAGCGATAGCTCCTTGCTGAATTCCATAAAACATACCCGAATCCATATTGCTTTTAACCTTCAATACAGCATTGATGTTTTCTTGATTTCCCAAAACCATACCCACACGCCAACCGGCCATGTTGAACGACTTGCTCAAGGAGTTCAATTCCATACCCACATCTTTGGCACCGGGAACAGACATCATACTTTGAGGTTGATCGGTCAAAACAAAACTGTAAGGATTATCGTTGACCAATAAGATGTCTTTTTCCTTTGCCCAGACAATTAATTTTTCAAAAGTATCTTTCTGTGCATTGGCTCCCGTGGGCATATGGGGATAATTGACCCACATCAATTTGACAGCAGACAAATCCATTGGGTCCAAAGCCTCCAAATTGGGTTGCCATTGATTTTGAGCATTTAAATCATAAAAAACGGGTTCTGCCTCCACCAGTCGTGTCACGGATTGATAGGTAGGGTAGCCAGGATTCGGAATCAATACTTTGTCTCCGGGATTTAAAAAAGCCATGGAAATATGCATGATTCCTTCCTTGGACCCCATAAGAGGAAGGATTTCACTATTGGGGTCGGCAGTGTATTGATAGTATTTTTGGTAAAAGTTGGCAATGGCCTGGCGCAACTCAGGAAGCCCCTGATAACTTTGATACTGATGTACCTTGGGATAATCAAAACTCTCCTTAAGTGCAGCGACAACCTTTGGATGGGCAGGAAGGTCGGGACTGCCAATGCCCATATTGATGACAGGCTTACCCGCTGCCACCATAGCAGCAACCTCCCTTAACTTTTTGGAAAAGTAGTACTCCTGAACGGTATTTAATCTTCTTGCTGTCATTATTTTCCTGAGGGGTATTCGCCCAATACCTTAAAGGCAGTGGCCATGATTTCTAAAAGTGACTTAGCTTTAAAATAATCTTCAGGGGCATCGAAAGTGACATCTACGAAAAAAGCATATTTACCGGGAGTTTCGATCACGGGAAGGGATTGTATTTTGGTCAGATTTAAATTACAATCGCTCACCACATTTAGGGCTGTAGCCAAACTTCCGCGTTTGTGATCCAAAACAAATTTCCACGCCGCTTTGCTGATGTTGTTTGACTGTTCTACTTTGTCTTTTTGGACAATCACAAAACGGGTGACGTTATTTTTGATGGTTTGAATGGAGGGACTTAAAATCTCCAAACCGTAAATTTCAGCTGCTGTTTTTCCAGCTATGGCTCCACGTGCTGTAATCTTATTCTTACAGATTTTAAGGGCTTCTTCGGCCGTATCATTGCTTTCTACTAGTTTGATTTGGGGATAGGAATGAAAGAATTTTTTGCACTGCAATAAGGCCATAGGGTGAGAATAGACTTCTTTTATGTCTTCAATTTTTTGACCGGGAAGGGCCATCAAATTGTGATCGATGCTGAGGTAGTGTTCGCCCGAAATGACCAGTTCGTATTGATCCAAAAGGGCATAGTTGGGCAATATAGACCCTGCGATTGAGTTTTCTATGGCCATCACAGCCTGGTCACAAGCACCCCCAGCCACTGCCTGAGCCAAGGCATCAAAGGAGAGGCACTCCAGAAGCTCGGGAGCATGGTTGTAGTACTCCCCAACCACCTGATCATGGAAAGAACCTTTGATTCCCTGTATGGCTATTTTTTTTATCATGATTCAAAAAAAAAGTCCCGATAAATCAGGACTCCTTGTTTACTATATTTATAGATTACTACAAAGCCCCTCTATCCAATGTATAGAAGTAATAGACGTTGCTGTAATAAAAAAAATTGTTGTTCATTTCTCAATTATCGGCACAAATGTATGATAGCTTTTGGCAAAAACCAATCATTTTATGAATTTTTTGTACATCAAAACCATATAATGTGTTTAATCTATTTCCCCTGTAATTCTCTTCTGTAATGGTGAAAAATTTTATTACCTTAGAAATGCTCAACTCAAAAGAAAGCCCCAAAATCAAACTTAATTAACTTAAAACTACCTATGAGAACCCTAATTTTAACTTCACTTTGTCTTTTGTCTTCCTATTTTTTGTCATCTCAGTATGATGACTCAAAA
>JAAZUX010000110.1 GCA_018623955.1 Flavobacteriaceae bacterium
AGGGTCATATGCTCGGCATAATGGGGAGAAGCCAGCAATCGATCCACTTGTTTTTCATAGGCATCAGGGGAACTGTCGTTGATAAAAGTTTCTATATCGAGTAGCGAGGGCGGCAAACCCGTTAAATCAAAACTTAACCTCCTTAATAAAACCTCTTTATTGGCTTTATCGCTGGGTTGTAGGTTTTCTTGCTCCAATTTGGCTAAAATAAAATTATCGATGGGGTTGGCTACTTTTTTCTTTAATTTGACATGGGGTATCTGTGGGGTTTGAGGTGCGAGAAACGCCCAGTGCTCTTTGTATTCTGCTCCTTGGTTGATCCATTTGATTAACAATGCCTTTTCTTGATCCGAAAGCTTTAAATGGGATTCTGGTTCGGGCATGACAACATCAGGATCGTCAGATAAGATTCGGTGAATGAGCTGGCTTTGATTTAAGTTACCGGGCTTGATGGCATATTTTCCCGGAGATCCCTTTAATTCGGTAAAGGCAAGTTCGGGAAGGTGCAATTGTAAGGCAGCCTTTACCTTTGCTTTGTCGGGCCCGTGACAGATAAAACACTTATCAGAAAGGATGGGCTTAATATCTTGATTAAAATCAACCTCTTGAGGCAACTTCTCATAAGCTTGTTGAACTGATTCGGGAATTTCAAGGTCTTTACACGAAAAGAATATTCCCGTAAGATTTATTAATATCAGTAGTAATCGGTATCTCCTCATACCGTCATAAACTTTTCGATTTTTGTAAAAATAGAATCTGCATTTATGATTATTGTACTATCGAAATACATATTATTATTAATTTCAGAAATTTCAAAACAAATGAATCAATAAATCATTAGTTTTTATAAAAAATATTGATTGAATCAGAAAAATATGAGTGGGAGCCAAGAAATAACAGGCTTTGAGTCTTGGTATTGATTATTGTAGTTTTTCTTGGTTTTTTATTTTAATTAAGGCATAAATAATATTATGTTTGCGGGCTTATAAATTAATCAAAATATCCATAAGTTTTTGCCTCTGCAATCCCGATTTTTTCACTTTTAAAATTTATTAATCCCCCTTTTAACTGCTAATGAAGAAGTTTTTCAATTTATTTGATTTTAAACAAAAAGTAGATTATAAAATAGAACTTTTATCCGGCCTGACGGTTGCTTTGGCCTTGGTGCCGGAGGCAGTTGCTTTTGCATTGATTGCAGGCTTGTCCCCTTTGACTGGGCTTTATTCGGCCTTTGTTATGGGTTTGGTTACCTCAGTTTTGGGTGGTCGACCGGGAATGATTTCCGGGGCTACGGGTGCTGTTGCCATAGTGATAGTGAGCCTGGCCATTTCGCACGGGCCGGAATATGTGTTTGTTACGGTCATTTTGGCAGGGATCATTCAGTTGTTGGCCGGTTTTTTGAAAATGGGAAAGCTCATGCGATTGGTGCCTCATCCTGTCATTTTTGGATTTGTCAATGGCTTGGCCATCATTATTTTTATTTCACAGTTGGAACAATTTAAGGATTCAGAAGGAGCATGGTTGACAGGCCAATCTTTAAGTATTTTATTGGCTTTGGTATTTTTAACCCTATTGATCATCTGGGGTTTACCCAAGCTGACCAAGGTGATCCCTGCTTCTCTGGTGGCCATTATAACTGTTTTTGGGATTGTTTATTTTTTTGAAATAGAAACCAAGACTGTGGGAGATATCGCCGCCATTCAAGGTGGGTTCCCTCCATTTCACCTGCCCAATATCCCTCTGAGTTTAGAGACCTTATCACTTATTTTCCCCTACGCCATTATCGTTGCAGGTGTAGGCTTGATAGAGAGTCTATTGACCTTGAACATCATTGATGAAATTACCGAAACCCGTGGGAGTGGAAACAAAGAAGCGGTGGCACAGGGATTTGCCAATGTGTTGTCTGGAATGTTTTCGGGTATGGGAGGATGTGCCATGATTGGTCAAAGTTTAATCAATATCTCTAATGGGGCACGAGCGCGACTTTCGGGTTTTGTAGCCTCGGTGGTTTTGCTCTTTTTTGTCATGTTTGGGGCCAATTTGATAGAACAAGTACCCATGGCAGCTCTTACCGGTTTGATGATTATGGTATCCATTGGAACATTTGAGTGGTCGAGTCTGAGGACATTCAATAAAATGCCAAAATCGGACATATTTGTAATGATTACCGTAACCTTGGTCACTGTTTTGTTGCATAATCTTGCTTTGGCTGTGATTCTGGGGGTGATCATCGCTGCTTTGGTTTTTGCGTGGGACAATGCCAAACGAATCCGAGCGCGAAAATCCATAGATGAACAAGGTGTTAAACATTACGAAATTTATGGCCCTTTGTTCTTTGGTTCGATCACAGCATTCAATGAAAAATTTGATGTTATAAACGACCCTCAAGAGGTAATTATTGATTTTAGAGAAAGTAGTGTGGTGGACATGTCTGCCATCGAAGCATTGAATAAAATAACGGAACGATACCTCAAAATGGGTAAAAAACTTCATTTACGTCATTTGAGTAAAGATTGTCAAATCTTACTTAAAAACGCAGATAAAATAATTGATGTCAACGTTTTGGAAGATCCAAATTACAAGGTTCTTGTTGATGAGATTTAAACTTACTGCCTCTGATTCTCAACATCTATGAGGCATGAATTTTAGAAAACAGTATTATTAGATGCTCAAGGGATACACAATTGTTATCCCAATATGAAATGTTTTCGAGCTTTTTATTTTTAAAGAATGGTAGTGGACAATTTCCCTGTGCTGTCCGAAAAACTTTCTGTTTCTATGTCCAATCTATTGAGCATATTTACGTAGAGATTTGACAATCTTTCCTTGTTTTCATCAAACTTTGTGAAGGCTCCATGTTCAACACCTAACTTAGAACCACCGGCCAAAATGAGCGGGTAATTTCTTGCGTTATGAGTTGTACTACAGGCACTTCCGTAAAGTATAAGTGTATTGTCCAACAATGAGCCGTGGACATCTTTGGTGTTTTTCATCTTTTGGATAAAATAAGCGAATTGCTTGGCATACCATCGGTCCAATCGTCCCCAATCTTCCCAGTGTCCGGTAGCTTTATCGTGAGAAATGGTATGATGTCCTTGTAGTCCTAACACAATTTTCGGAAAATTATCACCAAACCCCATTCCATCCTCACGTGCCATCAGATAACTGATGACCCTGGTAGCGTCGGTTTGAAAGCCCAGTATCATCAAATCCATCATAGAACGGACGTAATCCTCGGGAGCTGTAGTAGGATCTACATCGAGGTTGATTAAACTGGCATCAAATTCCTTCATCGGTACATCCAACCATCTTTCATTTCTGTTCAGCTGTTCTTCTACCTGGTTCAGAGATGACAGATATTCATCTAGTTTGACTTTGTCATTTGATCCGAGTCGTTTTTTTAGGGTTTTACTGTCTTCCAAAACCAAATCAACGATTTTTTTCCCTTGGTTGATGCTTTTTCTTCTTTGGTGCGTTGGAGCCCCACCGTCGGGTGAAAAATAGCGTTCAAAGATTTCACGTTGTCGGTGTTCTGAGGGGATTGGTGTTCCCGATGAATTAAATGAAAGGGTGGAGGTTCTTGACTTGTAGCCCACACCACCATCTGTTGACAAGGTCAGTGATGGGAAACGGGTATATCGGCTTAATTTTTCTGCAGCGACTTGATCAACCGAAATACTGTTTTTGTATTCACCCCGTAAATCTCCTCCTGTTAAAAAAGAATCTCCTGCCATATGGCCTAGTACATTGCGACTGTAGGGGTGGCTGAGTCCTCCCATTATAGACATATCGCTTCTGTAGGGGGACAAAGGAGATAAAGACTTTGTTAGTTTATAATGGGTTCCTTCACCCATAGGAAACCAATGCCATTTTTTGTGGTAAACACTTTCTTTGGGTGGCAATCCCACACCATTTGGGAAGTACAAAAAACACAGACGTTTGGGAGAGACAGGCTCCGCAAACTTTGAAAAACTAGTCATTGCCATACCTTCAAAAAAAGGCAACATGCAAGTCACCCCCAATCCTCTGATAAAGGTACGACGGTCTAAATGCCAAGATTTTTTACTCATCTTCCAACTATTTTGTTAAACCAACTTTGTTCTTTTTTGTAAAAGGACGGACTTAGAATGATTTGTTCAATAACGGTTCTAAATCGGTAATCATCATCAATAACTTCCTCTACAATATTATTAATTTCTTGCTCATCGGCAAAACCAACATCACGTCCAAGGGCATAAGCGAAGAGATTTTCAACCAACGATTTTGTAAAATTGTTTTTTTTTAATTCTAATATATAATCCTTAATCCCCTGAATCCCGTCTATTTCCGTGCCATCAGGTAATTTTGATTTGGCATCAATGGGCTTTTCTTTTGCGGTTAATCGAAACCGTCCAACAGCATCGTAATTTTCGAATACAACACCGTAAGGATCGATTTTTTGATGACAATC
>JAAZUX010000111.1 GCA_018623955.1 Flavobacteriaceae bacterium
AATCAAAAAATAGAAATTTTCAAACCGGCAATTGACAATCGATATGATGATCAGATGATTACCTCACACGATTCGAATCAGATTCCCTCGACCTCGGTTCCTGCCGCGGCAAACATTCCCATTTTAGCTAATGACTGCAAAGTGATTGGGATTGATGAGGCTCAATTTTTTGATGACGAGATTGTAGAGGTTTGTAATGATTTGGCCAACCGCGGTATGCGAGTGATTGTGGCAGGACTGGATATGGATTATCAAGGAAATCCTTTTGGTCCCATGCCGGCTCTAATGGCAACAGCCGAGTATGTTACCAAGGTCCATGCCATTTGTACTCAAACGGGTAATTTGGCCCAATACAGCCACAGAAAATCAGACCAAGAGGGTTTGGTCCTGTTGGGTGAAAAAAACGAGTACGAGCCTCTTAGCAGAGCTGCATTCTATGAAGCCACTGCTAAGCGAGACCAAAAAAAGGGAGCGAAAAAGAATAATAAAAAGAAAAAATCTTGACCCTTCTCGAAATTGATTTAAAAAAGTTAGAGCAAAACTATCTTTCCCTAAGAAACAGATTGAACCCCCATTCAAAAATGATAGGGGTCATCAAAGCCAATGCATATGGGGGAGTCTCTGGACCCATTGCCGAAAAACTAGTTGAATTGGGAATAGAGGCCTTGGCAGTTGCCTATACCGAAGAGGGTGTTCAATTGAGACAATTCGGGATTAAGATACCCTTACTGGTGTTTTACCCACAAGTTGAAAGTTTTAGGAACCTCATCCTTCACAATCTTGAACCTGTATTATACAGCAAATGGAGTTGGGAAAAATTTAAAGAGGCCCTTAGCGAAGAAAAAAAATCGGACTACCCCCTTCACATAAAGTACAATACTGGCTTGAACCGCATTGGGTTTCACCCTGAAGAAACAGACTGGGTTTTGGAACAATTGAAAGATTCTTCTTTTAACTTAAAAACCATATACAGCCATCTGGCACAAACAGAAGTTCCAAAACCGAACCAGGAGACAGAAAATCAAATTTCCCTGTTTGAGCAGATCATGCAAAAGCACAACCGGGCCTCAAAACAAAAGCCTGAATATCACCTATTGAATACTTCGGGGGTATTCAACTATCCTGAGTGTCATTTAGATTGGGTAAGAGTTGGTATCGGATTGTACGGCTTTGCCAACCATCCGAGGTGGAATGAGACCTTACAACCTATCGCACAACTCAAGACAAAAATTACCCAAATTCACGAGATCAAGTCGGGTGAAACCGTAGGTTACAATTGTGGTTGGAGAGCGACAAAAAAAACTCGTATTGCAGTATTGCCCATTGGACACGCAGATGGCTTCTCAAGACAATACGGGCATGGCAAAGGTTGGGTTTTGGTCAATGGACAGAAGGCCTATGTGGTAGGCAATGTTTGTATGGATATGGTCATGGTAGACATTGGAGATATTCCCTGCAATGAAGAAAGCGAAGTGGTGGTCATTGGGTCTGGAATCAGAGCAGATGATCTGGCAGAAAATGCAGGAACCATTTCCTATGAGTTACTTTCTGCTTTGGGAAATCGCATTCCAAGAATCCTCAAAACTTAAATCTTTAAGTACTGTTATAAATCAAACAGTTTGTTGGGATTTTGAAAAAAAACCCATTGAAGTTGTGGACAAAGTCATAAAGCTTATTTTTGCCAAAAATTTAATCCATGAAATTAGCAGTTGTAGGCGCAACAGGAATGGTCGGAGAGGTGATGCTTCAGGTCCTGTCAGAGAGAAATTTCCCATATACAGAATTGATTCCTGTAGCTTCAGAGAGATCTGTAGGGAAAAAAGTTGAATGTGGAAGTAATTCCCACGAAGTGGTTGGACTGGAAACCGCGGTTTCCATGAAGCCCGACGTCGCCTTGTTTTCTGCAGGCGGATCAACATCTTTGGAATGGGCCCCCAAATTTGCTGAGGCAGGTACTGTAGTGATAGACAATTCCTCTGCTTGGCGAATGGATCCTACCAAAAAACTGATTATCCCAGAAATCAATGCAAACCAATTGACTTCTTCGGATAAAATCATTGCCAATCCCAACTGCTCGACCATTCAAATGCTGGTGGCCTTGGCCCCTTTGCAAGATCATTATGGAATAGAACGCATCGTGGTATCAACCTATCAATCGATTACGGGAACCGGAGTCAAAGCAGTTCAACAATTGGAAAATGAATACAAAGAGGAAAAAGGAGAAATGGCTTATCCTTACCCCATTCACCGTAATGCGCTCCCCCATTGTGATGTTTTTATGGATAATGGCTACACCAAAGAGGAAATGAAATTGGTCAATGAAACCCATAAGATTCTCAACGATGATTCAATAGGGATCTCTGCCACTGCAATCAGAATCCCCGTGGTAGGAGGGCATAGTGAATCGATCAATGTAGCGTTGAAAAAAGATTTTGATCTGGCGGCAATCCGAAAGCTATTGAATGAAAGTCCTGGTATAATTGTGCAAGACAATCCTGAAACCAATACTTATCCCATGCCAATTTATGCCGCAGGCAAAAATGAAGTTTTTGTGGGAAGAATCAGGAGGGATGAGTCTCAAGATAAAACACTCAACCTATGGGTAGTGGCAGACAACCTTCGAAAAGGAGCCGCAACCAATACCATTCAAATTGCCGAGTATTTACTCCAAGAAAATCTGATCTAACCTTTTAATCTCCTTTTGAAGTTTCGCTTCAGAAAGTAGTAAAAATCAAGGGTGATTTCGGCCATATCACTGTGGTTGTTCAAATCGACTTTAGAGGACCATTTATGCAGTTTTTTTTCGTACCAATTCACAATAGACTCTGTTCTGTAGGGCAAATCCATTAATGATAGTATCAGTGTACCTAGGTTGGGATAAAAGAATTCGTCATTGATTCCTAGCGGAGCACACAATTGTGAAACTTTTCCCCCTTTGAGTTCCTTTTGTAATAGAAACAAAATCACATCTGTGTTTCCGCGAAAATAAAATAATGAAGGAGGACGCTGAAGTTTGTTTTTTTTCATGATAATTATATTTGGAGCTTTTCAAATATAATCATTATTTATTTCTTATTTGGAAACTATGAGTCAAATTGGAAATAATTGATGAAAAAAATATATTAAAATTATAAAATTTTATTTTAACTTAATTGTTAAATGCATGAGCGGCAAATTGCTCTAATAGTAAATAAATTTTTCTTTGTGATTTGTCAAAACAACAAGTGGCTTTTTCCCTGTTTAATGCGTTGATTATTTATCGTCTAACACTATACTATTTGTATATATGGCCAGTAAAATTTTTAAAAGTGAAATGACCCGACGCTTCGTTGAGGTAGTGAAGTATTTAATCATGAGCGAAGCCGTAAGCTCCAAAACCGAAATCGGCTTATTGATGAATCAACCACTACAAGTAGTTTCCAAACTTCTGACGGGGCAACGAATCATTACCCTAGAACAAACCCAAAAGCTGATTTTAAATACCAATATCAGCGCCCATTGGCTCATCACGGGAGAAGGTTTGATGTTGAAAGACCAAAGTTCTTCCGACAAGGAGTCAAAAATGGCCTACTACATCAGTGGAAATCGGTCTTCCAAAGCCATTGCTGCGATGCTTCCACTCGTTTCGGATTTGGAGGAAAGGATCGAAGAATTAAAAAAGGAAAACCAAAATATCAAAGAACAATTGATTGAACTCGAAATTTCGGTGGATGAACTCAATAAAGAGAAAGATCCTGCTAATCCTCCATCGAAAAAGTCTCCATGAATTTGGTGGTATAGTTTCCGGAAATATAATCAGGATGATCCATCAGTTTTCGGTGAAAAGGAATGGTGGTTTTAATTCCCTCAATGACAAATTCATCCAATGCACGCCTCATTTTATTGATGGCCTCTTCTCTTGTTTGGGCAGTAGTAATCAACTTGGCAATCATAGAATCATAGTGAGGAGGTATGATGTAGCCTCCATAAACATGAGTGTCTAGTCTGACCCCATGACCGCCGGGAAAGTGAAGGGTAGATATTTTTCCTGGACTGGGTCTAAAATCATTATAAGGATCCTCGGCATTGATTCTGCATTCAATAGAGTGCATGCTGGGCAAATAATTCTCTCCTGATATTTCAACCCCTGCAGCGACCATAATCTGCTCTCTGATGAGATCAAAATTGATGACCTGCTCTGTAATGGGATGCTCTACCTGAATACGGGTGTTCATTTCCATAAAGTAGAAGTTACGATGCTTGTCCACCAAAAACTCAACGGTTCCCGCACCTTCATATTTGATATACTCAGCGGCTTTTACGGCAGCAGTACCCATTTCTTCCCTTAACTCAGGGGTCATAAATGGCGAGGGTGTTTCTTCGGTCAGTTTCTGGTGTCTTCTTTGTACAGAACAATCGCGTTCGGATAAGTGACAGGCTCTACCCTTTGAATCTCCCACAATCTGAAT
>JAAZUX010000112.1 GCA_018623955.1 Flavobacteriaceae bacterium
ATAAAAATACTCACTTCATACAATATCAACAGAGGAATACTCACAATAATCTGACTTACAATATCGGGAGGCGTGATAATGGCAGATAAACTTAATACGATCACCAATGCAAATTTTCGATTTTTACTCAAAAATTTAGGCGTTACGATTCCCACTTTGGTGAGGAAGTAAATGATAATGGGTAGTTCAAAAATGAGTCCACTGGCTAAAACCGAAGCCCTCAACAGTCCAATATAACTGCTGAGATCAAAATCATTAAACACCTCTCCACTAACGGTATAATTGCCTAGGAAGTTGATGGATAGGGGAGTAACCATGTAATAACCAAAAAGTATTCCAATAAAAAACAGTAGGGAAGAGATAAAAATAAAACCCCTAGCATTTTTTCGCTCGTTTTCATGTAAGCCAGGACTTACAAATTTCCAAAATTCAAAAATTACATAGGGAAATGCAACGATAAAACCTGCTAAAACTGAAGTCCATAGGTGGGCGGAAAATTGTCCTGCTACTGTCCTGCTCTGGATTCTAAAGGGCATTTCATTGATGCAAAAACTGTCTCCCTGCCCGAAGGATTCGGATAGATGGCAGAACCACCTGTAGGTGGGAAAGTCAATTTTTTTAGGCCCAAAAATAATGGTGTCAAAAATAAAATCCTTTGCTATAAAAGCAGCTGAAGCCAGTATTACAATGGCCAAACACGATCGGATCAGATGCCATCGAAGTTCTTCCAAATGGTCCAAAAAGGACATTTCGTTGGGATTTTTATCCATTTAAACCCTCTTTTATAAGATCTAAAATATGAATAATACCCCTGTAGTTATTGTCTTTTCCCATGACTACCAAGTGGTTTATTTTTTTGACTTGCATTAATCTTAATGCATCATAAGCCAACATATCTTTGTCTACTTTAAAAGGCTGCTGCGTCATCACATTGTAGGCTATCAGTCCACTGATGTTTTCGTGTTTTTCCAGAACCCTACGAATGTCCCCATCAGTGATCAACCCACAAAGTGTTCCGTTTTTTTCCACTGCTGTGGCCCCCAATCTTTTTTCGGAGATTTCGTAGATCACCTCTTTTAGGGAAGCCTCAACAGAGACGCGTGGAATCCTCGATTCGTCCGTCAAATCAATGACTTTGAGGTGTAACTTTTTTCCTAAACTACCCGAAGGATGAATTTGAGCAAAATCTTGGGATTGAAAGCCATTGAGTTCCATCAAACTCATGGCCAGTGCATCACCCATTACCAATTGAACCGTGGTGCTGGTGGTGGGTGCCAAATTGTTCGGGCAAGCTTCTTTATCTATTGGCGTATAGAGCAGGTGGTCTGATTGTTTTGCAAGAAAAGATTCAGGGTCGGAGGTCATTCCAATGACTGTATTGCCATTTTTTTTTAGAAAAGGGATAAGGTCTTTTACCTCTTGCGAATTTCCACTTTTAGAAATTCCAAGAACCACATCTTTTTTTTCAACCATCCCCAAATCACCATGGGTAGCATCAGCGGCGTGAAGATAAAAAGCTGGAGTGCCTGTTGAACTTAAGGTAGCAGCAATCTTCATGGCAATGATTCCACTTTTACCGACACCCGTTACGACTATTTTTCCTTGGGATTGATGAATCAACTGAACGATTTGTTCAAAATTTGTACCGATAGATCCCTCCAACAATTTAAGAGATTGGGTTTCTAGACGAATGGTGTTACGAGCAATTTCAGTAACGGTCGAGGTTTCGCTCAATTTGTATTTTTTGATTAGTTTTTTTTTGCTAAAAGAACTATATTGTAAATACAAATTTAGCTAATTTTTAAAACTAAAGCCATCCATTGGATAAACAAGTAGATTTAAAAAAATCCCTAAAACAATTCTTCGGTTTTTCGAGTTTCAAAGGTCTGCAGGAACCCGTCATTAAGAATTTACTTTCTGACAATGATACTTTTGTTATCATGCCGACTGGAGGTGGAAAATCCATGTGTTATCAGTTGCCGGCCTTACTTTGCGAAGGTACAGCTCTGGTGGTCTCTCCGCTCATCGCATTGATGAAAAACCAGGTTGATACCATCAGAGGGATTTCTGCACACGATGGTATTGCTCATGTTCTAAATTCCTCTTTAAATAAAACCGAGACCCTTCGGGTAAAACAAGATTTGATCAGTGGGGTGACTAAATTATTGTTTGTGGCTCCAGAGTCCTTGGCAAAAAAAGACACCATAGATTTTTTAAAAACCATTAAAATTTCATTTTTGGCGGTAGACGAAGCGCATTGTATTTCGGAGTGGGGGCACGATTTCAGACCGGAATACAGGAATTTGAGAACCATTTTGGATCAAATGGGTCAAAAAATTTCCATTATCGCCCTAACGGCTACAGCCACTCCCAAAGTTCAAGAGGATATTCTGAAAAATCTTAAAATCTCTGATGCCAAAGTGTTCAAGTCCTCCTTTAATCGTCCCAATTTGTATTATGAGGTCAGGTCCAAATCAGATCAGGTTGAAACCGATATCATCAAATTTATAAAGAGCAACCCGGGCAAATCCGGTATTGTTTATTGTCTTTCAAGAAAGCGGGTAGAGGAGTTAGCAAAGGTATTACAAGTCAATGGTGTAAATGCATTGCCTTATCATGCGGGCTTGGATTCTAAAACCCGAGTTCGAAATCAGGACATGTTTCTCAAGGAGGATTGTGATGTAATCGTTGCTACCATTGCTTTTGGAATGGGAATTGACAAACCCGATGTCAGATTTGTGATTCACCACGATATCCCCAAAAGTATAGAAAGTTACTATCAAGAAACCGGGAGGGCTGGAAGAGATGGGGGAGAAGGACATTGCTTGGCTTTTTACTCCTACAAAGACATTGAGAAATTGGAAAAATTTATGTCGGGAAAACCTGTGGCCGAACAGGAAGTGGGATTTGCACTTCTCAATGAAATGGTATCCTATGCTGAAACTTCCATTTCAAGAAGAAAATTCATCCTCCATTATTTTGGAGAAGAATTCGATTCCGAAAATGGAGAGGGTGCAGATATGGATGACAATATGCGTTATCCCAAAACTAAAAGTGAAGCCGGAAAGGAATTAAAAATATTGATTCAAACTATATTGGATACCAAAGAAAAGTACAAGTCAAAAGAAATTGTCAAAACCTTGACCGGTGCCAAAAATGCCTTAATACTTTCACACCGAACCCATGAAAAACATTTTTTTGGTATCGGTAAAGACAGGGATGCTAAATTCTGGATGGCATTGCTTCGACAGGCACTGATTGGAGGATACTTTTCCAAGGAAATTGAGACCTACGGGATCATTAAACTCACCCCACAAGCCGTTTCTTTTTTGAATCAACCTGGTTCTTTTTTGATTACTGCCGACCATGACTATGAATCGAGTCAACTCAGTGTGACCCAAAGCAAACCACAAGGAAAAACTGACAAAATATTGATGGGCTTATTGCTCTCACTGAGAAAACAAGTGGCTCAGGAAGAGGATGTTCCACCTTTTGCTGTTTTTCAGGAATATTCGCTGGACGACATGGCACTCAAATATCCGATCAGTTTGCAAGAACTTAATCAAATCAACGGAGTAGGAGAGGGTAAGGCAAAAAGATACGGGTCAAAATTTATTGAACTTATCAAAAAATACGTTGCGGAAAACCAAATTACCCGCCCTGATGATCTGATCATTAAAAGTACCGGAGCCAACTCGGCTTTGAAATTGTATTTGATACAAAGCATAGATCGAAAGTTATCACTCGACGACATTGCCTCTGCCAAGGGAATGGATATGCCTCGACTGATCACCGAAATGGAAACGATTGTTTTTTCCGGGACAAAACTCAATATTGATTATTGGATCAATGACATTTTTGATGATGATCAAATCGATGAATTGACCGATTATTTTATGGAAGCAGACTCAGACGAGTTGCATTTGGCCTCCGAAGAATTTGATGGAGATTATGAGGATGAGGAATTGCGTCTTTTTCGATTAAAATTCATCAGTGAGGTTGGAAATTAATTCAAATCATCTCATTTCTTACAACTATTGCTATATTCGCAAAAATTAAAAAACACACATCATGCAGGAGGGAATTTTTGCCCATTTCAAAACTGAAAAAGGAGATATTAAAATCCAATTGACCTTTGACAAAACACCGGGAACCGTAGGTAATTTTGTAGGCCTTGTTGAAGGGGCAATAGAAAACAAGGTGAGTTCCAAAGGTACACCCTATTACGACGGTCTAAAGTTTCACCGTGTGATTGCAGATTTTATGATTCAAGGGGGCTGTCCACAAGGCACAGGCGTTGGGGGTCCCGGATACCAATTTGATGACGAGTTTCATCCGGAGCTCAAACACGATCGTCCGGGCACTTTATCAATGGCCAATGCAGGTCCCGGAACCAATGGGAGTCAATTTTTTATCACCCACAC
>JAAZUX010000113.1 GCA_018623955.1 Flavobacteriaceae bacterium
ATCTTTGCTGGATAAGATCAAGTCCCTTAAACAAGATTATCGAAAAATTTTACAATACCGATTTTTTGATGGACTTTCCTACAAAGAAATCAGTAAAATGATGGATCAACCCATCAATACAATTAAAGTCAAGCTTTTGAGGGCCAAAAATTTACTGAGTCAAAAAATAAAAGAAGATGCTGACTAGGTTAAAAAAATTAGGTCCGGGCTTGCTTTTTGCTGGAGCAGCAATAGGTGTTTCCCATTTGGTACAGTCGACCCGCGCCGGGGCTGATTTCGGCTGGGGGTTGTTGTGGGCATTGCTCTTGGTCAACCTTTTCAAATACCCCTTTTTTCAGTTTGGTCCCCGATATGCCTTGGCCACTGGTGAAAGTTTACTGGATGGGTATTACAAACTGGGGAAAATTTATTTGTGGCTCTATTTTTTTCTCAATATGGCCACCATGTTTACCATACAAACTGCCGTAACCATTGTCACAGCAGGATTGGCATCCAACCTATTTAACATGAGTGCTGATATCATTTACTGGAGTGTCGGAGTGACTGCCATCTGTTACATTACACTGTTGATCGGTCGTTATCAACTCTTGGATAAAGTCATCAAAGCCATTGTCCTTGTCCTTACCATAAGCAGTGTACTGGCCGTAATGATTGCCACCACAAAAGGCAATGCTTCACTTGAATTTACACAAGTATTTCCCGAGGGAGCCGGTTTGTTGTTTGTGATTGCTTTTATGGGTTGGATGCCCGCACCCATGGACATATCCATTTGGCATTCCATATGGGTTTTAGAAAAAAAGAATAACTTAAAAAATAAACTATCACTTAAAGAGGGGCTTTTTGATTTTAATGTTGGTTACTTAACGACTGTCGTTTTGGGGATTTGTTTTGTGGGCTTGGGGGCAATGGTCATGTTCGATTCTGGCATTGAATTCTCCAACAAGGGTAACGAATTTGCAGGACAATTAATAGAGTTGTATACCTCAAACTTAGGTGAAGCGTGGTATGGTGTTATTGCAATTGCAGCCTTGACCACCATGATCAGCACCACCATTACCACACTTGATGCATCTCCAAGGGTTATGTCTAAGACCATTCAATTGCTTTTCCAACAAAAAAATAAAGATTTTTATATGCTTTGGATCACTATTTTGGCTCTGGGTACCTGCTTGATCTTTCTTTTTTTACTTTCCGAAATGGGACTTTTGGTTCAAATTGCTACTGTTTTATCATTTATCACAGCCCCTTTCTACGCCATCCTAAATTATCGTTTGATTACCAGCAAGCATATGCCCATTAAAGATCGACCTTCTCAAAAAATTAAAATTCTCAGTGTTTTGGGTATCATTTTCTTGACCGGTTTCACCGGGGTTTACCTTTTGAGTCTCTGAATATAGTTTGTATCTTTGAAAAAAAAAAGTTTTGGAAATCGCAGAGAGAGAAAATAAGGGTGTTGGCAAACCAAAATGGATTAGAGTAAAACTCCCTACAGGAAAAAAATACACCGAACTTAGAGGACTGGTAGATCAGTATAAACTCAATACGATCTGCACTTCAGGCAGTTGTCCCAATATGGGAGAATGCTGGGCTGAAGGTACCGCCACTTTTATGATATTGGGAAACATCTGTACCCGTTCCTGCGGATTTTGTGGAGTCAAAACCGGAAGACCCGGAAATGTGGACTGGGAGGAGCCCGAAAAAGTTGCACAGTCCATCAAGATCATGAAAATTAAACATGCAGTGATAACATCCGTAGACCGTGATGATCTCAAAGATATGGGTTCCATCATCTGGAACGAGACCATCAAAGCTGTTCGTCGATTGAATCCCAATACCACTCTAGAAACTTTAATTCCTGATTTTCAAGGAAACAAAACCAATATTGATCGTATCATAGAGGCTGCTCCCGAGGTGGTTTCACACAATCTCGAAACCGTCAGAAGATTGACCAGAGAGGTTAGGGTTCAAGCCAAATACGACCAGAGTTTAGAGGTGTTGCAATACCTCAAACAAATGGGGGTCAATCGTACCAAGTCTGGAATTATGCTAGGCCTGGGAGAAAAGGAAGAAGAAATATATGAGACCTTGCACGATCTTAGAAATGCATCAGTAGAAGTGGTAACCATTGGTCAATACCTTCAACCCAGCAAAAAGCATTTACCAGTAAAATCCTTTATTTCACCCGACACGTTTAAAAAGTACGAAACCGTTGCTAAGGATTTAGGTTTTAGACATGTAGAAAGCGGTCCGTTGGTTCGATCCTCCTACAAAGCACACAAACACGTTCACTAGAGTGCTCTTATCATCTTTTCAAAAAGATGCTGTTCTTCCTCAAAGACAAAATCAAGTTCAATCCTAAGACAATACAGCTTGGTATTATTCAAGATTTTTTCGAGTTTGGCGAAATCCTTTTCCGTCGTTATAATTAGTTTTTTTTCAGCACGATCATTGATCATTTGTGCATCAGCGGGCGAATAATGGTGATGATCTTTAAACTTTATATGATCAAATGTTTTGTATTTTTTTTTCAAATGAGTAACCAAATGGTGGGTATCGGCAATTCCCGTTACCAGTAAAAAATCCTCACCCGTCAATACGCTCGAGTCCAGGGATTTGTGGGACCGCATGAGCACATCTGAATAACGAATTTTGGTGAAAAAGACCGGAACATTAATCTTAATTTTTTTTAAAAACGTTTCTTTTTGTCTTAGGGACAAATCCTCCGGTGTTCTTGTGACCAACAAAACATCAGCCCGTCTGACCCCCGATCTGAATTCTCTTAAATCCCCGGCAGGAAAAACAAAATCTTTGAAATAAGGACGCTGGAATGAGGAGGTCATGATCATCATTTGAGGGCATACCCAACGGTGTTGCATCACATCATCCAAGACCACAAAATTGGGTGGAGTAGCCATTTTTGCCAATGCTTTCATCCCAAGGGTTCTTTTTTCAGAGACCGCCACAATCGTCTCGGGATAACGCTTAAAAAACTGAAACGGTTCATCTCCCAGGCTTGTGGGGTTCTCTTTTGGACCGGCAATGATCAAACCGCTGGTTTTTCTTCCATAACCTCTGCTCAATGTAGCAATACGTTGATCCTTAAGCATTTTGATGAGGTACATCACCACTACCGATTTTCCGGTTCCCCCCAAGGCCAGATTTCCTACACCAATCGACTTGATTAAAGTATTTTTGGAGGCTAATATCCCCCAATCAAACAGCTTATTCCTGATGGCCATGATACAACCATAGAAGATTCCGAATGGGAAAAGAAGTAAGCGTGCTATTTTCAATTTATCGATAACTCTGTCAAATTTAATAAAACCCCTAGTAGAATTGTAAAAACAGAGGTTTTCCTGTCCCAGAAAGATAATATTATATTTGCAAAGAATAGCATCGAAATGAAGATTCAGGAAATCATATCAATACTGGAACAATGGGCACCAACAGCCTATGCAGAAGACTTTGATAATGTAGGTTTACTGATTGGAAAGGCAGAAGCTGAATGTACTGGAATACTGATTACCCATGACGTACTTGAAAATGTAGTCGATGAGGCAATAACCAAAAAACACAATTTCATCCTATGCTTTCATCCCATTATTTTTTCGGGCTTAAAAAAATTAACGGGAAAAACATATGTGGAACGTGTGGTGGCAAAAGCGATTAAAAACGACATTGCCATATATGCAATCCATACGGCGCTGGACAATCTCAAAAAAGGCGTAAGTCACTCTTTAGCCAATGCATTGGAGTTAAGCGATATTCAGGTACTGGTTCCACAACAGAACACTTTAAAACAATTGACTGTGTATGTCCCCAAAGAAAATGCTAATTCCCTCTTGGAAAAGCTCTATGAGGCCGGTGCAGGAGCTATGGGCAATTACGACCAATGTAGCTTTGTCACGCCGGGAAAAGGATCATTCAGAGGAAATGAAAATTCCAAACCCTACCTGGGCAAGCCAATGATACGTGAGGAAGTCGAAGAAGTTCAACTCAACTTGGTTTTTCAAAAACACTTGGAACAAAAAATACTGCAAACCCTTTTTGAAAATCACCCTTATGAAGCGGTTGCTTTCGAACTTCATCAATTGGATAATCAAAATTCTGAAATCGGTATGGGCAGTGTGGGAATATTAAAAGAAGAAATGACAGAAGAAGATTTTTTGAAGTGGTTGGGACAAAAACTGGAAACAAACTTCCTGCGGCACTCTCCCTTCCTCAATCGAAAAATAAAAAAAGTAGCAGTTCTGGGAGGATCGGGAAGTTTTGCCATCCCCAATGCAAAACAAACAAAAGCAGATGTACTGGTTACTGCCGACCTTAAATACCACGATTTTTTTCAAGCAGAAAATCAAAGCCTTTTGGTCGATGGCGGGCATTACGAAACAGAACGTTTCACAAAAAAATTGATACACGAC
>JAAZUX010000114.1 GCA_018623955.1 Flavobacteriaceae bacterium
GAAAGGTGATGATGCCCTTTGGTCCAATGCATGGGATGCTGCAGGAAAACCCATTGTTTGGGATATGATCCACTACGATGTGCAGTTGATCGGTGGTATCGTTTTGCACCAAGGAAAAATTGCCGAGATGCAAACCGGTGAAGGAAAAACACTGGTAGCAACTCTGCCCGTCTATTTGAATGCCCTTACCGGAAAAGGTGTTCATCTGGTTACCGTCAACGATTATCTGGCCAAACGAGATAGTGCGTGGATGGGACCATTGTTTGAGTTTCACGGCATGAGTGTAGATTGTATTGACTATCACAAACCCAATAGCCCCGAAAGGAGAAAAGCTTATCTGGCTGACATTACTTATGGAACCAACAATGAGTTTGGTTTTGACTACCTAAGGGACAATATGGCGCACTCCACTACAGATTTGGTTCAACCCAAACATCACTATGCGATCGTTGATGAGGTCGATTCTGTTTTGATTGACGATGCCAGAACTCCTTTGATCATCTCAGGGCCTACTCCCGAAGGAGATCGACACGAATTTGATTTACTCAAACCAAAGGTATCCGCATTGGTAGCGCAGCAGAGGTCATTCCTTAATGGAGTACTGGCTGAGGCCAAACAGAAAATCAATGAGGGGGACACCAAAGAAGGTGGGTTTCTACTTTTAAGGGTTTTTAGGGGACTGCCCAAAAACAAAAGCCTCATTAAGTTTTTAAGTCAAGAAGGAGTAAAACAACTCCTACAAAAGACAGAAAACTTCTACATGCAAGACAACAACAGGGAAATGCCCAAAGTTGATGCTGAATTGTATTTTACCATTGATGAGAAAACCAATCAAGTCGAACTAACCGACAAAGGGATTGAAACACTTTCATCTGAAAATGAAGACAAAAACTTTTTTGTTCTCCCGGATATCGGTGGTGAAATTGCAAAAATCGAGAATCAACAGCTCGAACCAAAAGAAGAAGCGGTACTCAAAGAAAAACTCTTCCAAGACTTTAGCGTAAAAGGAGAGCGTATTCATTCCATGAATCAACTTTTCAAAGCCTATACCCTTTTTGAAAAAGACGTGGAATACGTGGTCATGGACAATAAAGTAATGATTGTCGATGAACAAACGGGTCGGATCATGGATGGCAGAAGATATTCCGATGGGTTACACCAAGCCATAGAGGCCAAAGAAAATGTAAAAATTGAAGCCGCTACCCAAACTTTTGCGACCATCACACTTCAGAACTATTTCAGAATGTATGAAAAACTGTCTGGAATGACCGGTACGGCCATCACTGAGGCCGGAGAATTTTGGGAGATTTACAAACTTGACGTTATTGAAATTCCCACCAACAGACCCATTGCCCGAAAAGATCGAGATGACTTGATCTATAAAACCAAACGGGAAAAATACAATGCTGTAATCGAGGAAGTAAGTGCACTGTCAAAAGCTGGTAGACCAGTACTGATTGGTACTACCTCTGTAGAAATATCCGAATTGCTGAGTAAAATGCTTAACATCAGAAAAGTACACCACAATGTATTGAACGCAAAGTTGCACAAAAAAGAGGCGGATATTGTAGCCGAAGCAGGAAAAGCCGGAATTGTAACCATAGCCACCAATATGGCGGGTCGGGGAACTGATATCAAGCTGTCCGATGCTGTAAAACAAGCCGGAGGGTTAGCCATTATTGGAACAGAACGTCACGATTCAAGAAGGGTGGACCGTCAGCTCAGAGGTCGATCCGGAAGACAGGGAGACACCGGAAGTTCTCAATTTTACGTCTCTTTAGAAGACAACCTCATGCGGCTTTTCGGTTCTGATCGTGTGGCTAAAGTCATGGACAGAATGGGGCTTGAGGAAGGTGAAGTCATACAACATTCCATGATGACCAAATCCATCGAAAGGGCCCAAAAAAAGGTGGAAGAAAACAACTTTGGCATCAGAAAAAGACTACTTGAATACGATGATGTGATGAACGCTCAGCGGGAAGTGATCTACAAAAGAAGAAAACATGCACTCAGTGGAGACAGAATCAAACTCGATATCGCAAACATACTTTACGATACTTGCGAGGAGATCACTTTGACCAACAAAGCCTCCAATGATTTCAAAAACTTTGAATTTGAGATCATTAGTAATTTTTCCATCACTTCTCCCATTTCGGAGGAAGACTTTCAGGAAACTCCAGAAAGCAACATCATCAATCAGCTTTATGAGGAGCTTAGCAAACATTACAGCAACAAAATTTCCACCAGTGCCGCATTAGCATTTCCAGTGATCAAAGAGGTTTATGAGCGTCCGGGTAATACATTCGAAAGAATCGTAGTGCCTTTTACAGACGGAATCAAAACATTGAAAGTAGTAACCGATCTGCAAAAAGCTTACGAATCTAAAGGTAAATATTTAGTTCAAGATTTTGAAAGAAACATCACCCTGGCATTGATCGATGAGGCTTGGAAAACCCATCTTCGAAAGATGGATGAACTCAAACAATCCGTCCAGTTGGCTGTACATGAGCAAAAAGATCCTCTTTTGATATACAAATTTGAAGCCTTTGAGCTCTTCAAGTCCATGATCAATAATCTGAACAAAGAAGTGCTGTCTTTCCTTTTCAAGGGAGGACTTCCCAATCAAAGTGACGCTCAAATTCAGGAAGCCAAAAGAAGACCCGCCTCCCCCAAAGGGTACAGAACCTCTAAAGATGAGGTCCTCAACACCGACGAAATGGCCCAACAAAATCGTAATGTTGCTGGGGGTGCAGGAAGGGGACAAAGAAATGTGGTAGAAACCATCGTCAGAGAACGACCCAAAATCGGAAGAAACGAAAAGGTAGTCATCCGAAACGTAAGTACTGGAGAAACCAAAACTGTCAAATTCAAACAAGCCGAACCCCTTATCAACAAAGGAGAGTGGGTGATCAATAATTAATTTTATAAATTAGTAATCACAATAATTGGGTGATGGAAGTTTATGCTAAGGTTTTGTTGTGGGTAGTTCCCTTCTTTATCATATTAATCGTTGTAGAAATTGCCTACGGTCATTATAGCGGAAAGCAGACCCATACGTTTATGGATACCCTCTCCAGCCTGAGTTCAGGCATGACCAATATCCTAAAAGATATTTTGGGTTTAGTAATTGTCATCATTTCCTACCCATATTTAGTTGGAAAAATTTCTGTCATTAACCTGGAGAACAGTTTGACCTTATACTTTATTGCATTTGTCTGTATTGATTTTGCAAGTTACTGGAGTCATCGACTGAACCATAAAATCAATTTCTTTTGGAACCAACATGTCATTCACCACAGCAGTGAAGAATTTAACTTAGCTTGTGCCCTCAGACAAAGCATATCTAATTTATTGGGTTATTCCGCTTTATTTCTTATCCCTGCGGCGGTATTAGGTGTTCCCCACGAGGTCATCACCGTTTTGGCTCCCCTTCATTTGTTTGGTCAATTTTGGTATCACACCCAGCACATCGGAAAACTTGGATTCCTTGAGTATTTTCTTGTAACTCCCTCACAACATCGTGTTCACCACGCCATCAACCCCATTTATATAGACAAAAACTTAGCTGCTATTTTTTGTGTTTGGGACCGCTGGTTTGGAACCTTTCAGGAAGAATTGGAGGAAGAGCCTCCTGTTTACGGTGTTTTGAAACCGGTCCATACTTGGAACCCTCTGATCATCAATTTTCAGCACTTTTGGGGTATGATTCAGGATGCGTGGTACACCCGTTCGTGGAAAGAAAAACTCACACTGTGGTGGAGACCTACCGGTTATCGACCCAGTGACGTGGCCTTAAAATATCCCAGAACGAAAATAAGCACTGAAACCCCCTTCGAAAAATACAATCCTGAAATGAGTTTTTTCAAAAAAGCTTGGGCACTTTTCCAGTGGTTGTGTATCACCGTTTTGTTACTCTTTTTGTTATCCAATTATGAATCATTTTCTTCCACTCAAGCCCTCCTCCTAGGAGGACTGATCATGACAAGTATTTTTGGTTTCACCTCACTGATGGATGGTTATCACTGGTCTTATGCTTTTGAATTGGGAAGAAACCTCTTAGGCTTGTTGTTTTTTTGCTTACCCCATCAAAGTAACTTTTATTTGACTCATATTCCAGGATTATTCTATTTCGGAATCATCTACTTTTCTCTCAGTACCATAGCACTACAAATGCTGGATCAAAAAAAGAAGACCTCCCCATTTGGATGAAGGATAAGAAAAAAGTATTACTGTTGGGTCCTGCTCATCCTTTTCGTGGGGGCATTGCCGATACACAAAATTATTTAGCACAAAATTTAGAGTCACTCGGGCATGAAGTGACGGTCTTCACCTTCACAAGCCAATACCCAAAACTACTGTTCCCCGGCAAAACACAGTTTAGTGACGAAAAAGCTCCGGGTGAACTCAA
>JAAZUX010000115.1 GCA_018623955.1 Flavobacteriaceae bacterium
CAGTAGTGTACTGCAGCGATAAAGGTAATCAAACCTGATACCAAAATGGAGGTTCTCCATTTGTTGTCGAAAGAGTTCATCGATAGGAAGAAAAACGCTGATGCTGCCATCATTGCCATACAACCTACAAAAAAAGTGAACCCTACATAATCGTCTGTAGCCATCGCTGGGGCTACAGCTGATAAATTAAAAAGATTTTCCATAATTAAATTAATTATTTATTTTGTTTAGGTAAATTTAAAAAAAATTAAACTTACTTACTATATAAGTGATATTTTTTTACAAAAAATTTTATCAAATTGATATTTCAAGCCACTAAAAATTACCAAATTGCCATTTTAATCACTTTTGTGTTCATTGTCTTGGTTCCCTTATTATCCGGCAGTTTTGTTGATTTTTTTTCAGGTTTTGGGGTTTTGACCTTGGGGATTTTGCATGGAGCAAATGATCTTAAAATAATTAACAAGAGTTTTAAAGGAAAATTAAACAACCTTTATTTTAAGTCGATTGTGATATATGTTTTGGTGGTTTTACTGGGTGCGGTCTTCTTTTTTACCCTTCCCGGCCTTGCATTGATCATTTTTGTACTGTTTAGCAGTTATCACTTTGGAGAAGAGCATTGGGAAGATCGTTTGTCTATCTCTGTAGCGAATTTTACTTTTTATACATTATATGGTGCATTTATCTTCTTTTTGATGTTTACCCTCCAATATGAATCAGTGGTGGAGGTGATCCAAAAGATATCTGGACAATCATTGCCTTTTGATTTCTTTTTTTATACATCGATTATTTTGGGTGGTGTATTATTGACAAACATGTTATTAAAGTCTTCTACACGACCCCACCTTATTAAGGAGTGTTTATTGCTTCTACTTTTGATGGGCATCTTTTATGTTGGCTCATTGTGGTTTGCATTTGCCTTTTACTTTGTGGTATGGCATAGCTTCCCCTCCTTGCTAAATCAATTAGGGTTTCTCTATGGAAAGATGAACTTTAAATCTTTACTACTCTATTTTAGACATTCTATGATTTATTGGTTGGCCTCTCTGATCTCTCTTTATTTGGTTTATCGTTATATAGATTTCGAAGCGGACTATTTTATGCCTTTATTTTTTTCATTTTTGGCTGCCATCACTTTTCCGCATACCATCGTGATGGGTATTATGAAACATAAAAATGGATGAATGCTAAGGGTTTTAAATATATTTGAAAACAGTAAATTTGTTTTTATAAAACTTGACCGATGTTTGATAGCTTAAGTAATAAACTGGAGAGTGCCTTTAAGCTCCTAAAAGGGCACGGTAAGATTACCGAAATCAATGTAGCCGAAACCCTCAAAGAGGTCAGGAGGGCATTGTTGGATGCGGATGTAAACTTTAAGATCGCCAAAGAATTCACCAATCGTGTAAAGGAAAAAGCCATAGGTCAAAAAGTATTGACCAGTCTTCAGCCGGGTCAGCTGATGGTGAAGATCGTCAAAGATGAGTTGACCGAACTGATGGGCAGCAGTGCAGCCGAAATGGAGCTTGCCGCCAAGCCCTCAATCATATTGATGTCAGGTTTGCAAGGATCGGGTAAAACCACTTTCAGCGGAAAACTGGCATTGTATCTTAAAAATAAAAAAAAGAAAAAACCCTTACTGGTTGCTTGCGATGTTTACCGACCGGCAGCCATAGATCAGTTGGGTGTATTGGGAGAACAGATCGATGTTCCTGTTTTTAGTGATCGAGAAGAGAAAAATCCGGTAAAGATTGCTCAAGCCGCTATAAAACAAGCCAAAAAGGAAAATAATGACTTAGTCATCATTGATACTGCCGGACGACTGGCAGTGGATGAGGTCTTGATGAAAGAGATTTCAGAGATTCATCAAACGGTAAAACCCCAGCAAACACTCTTTGTGGTGGATGCCATGACCGGACAGGATTCGGTCAATACCGCCAAAGCTTTTCACGATACTCTTAATTTCGATGGAGTGATATTGACCAAACTCGATGGAGATACCCGGGGGGGAGCTGCTTTATCCATCAAATCTGTTGTCAATAAACCCATAAAGTTTATCGGTACGGGAGAAAAAATGGAAGCACTGGATGTGTTTTATCCGGAGCGAATGGCAGACCGTATCTTGGGGATGGGAGATGTTGTTTCCTTGGTGGAACGTGCCCAGGAGCAGTTTGATCAGGAGCAAGCGCGAAAAATCAGTAAAAAGATTGCCAAAAACCAATTTGGTTTTGATGATTTTCTTTCTCAAATCCAACAAGTCAAGAAGATGGGTAATATGAAAGACCTGGTGGGAATGATCCCGGGAGCTGGAAAAATGATGGGTGATGTAGATATAGATGATGATTCTTTCAAACACATTGAGGCCATTATCGGGTCAATGACTCCAAAAGAGCGTTCACAACCCAATTTGCTCAATCACAGTAGAAAAAATAGAATTGCCAAGGGTTCCGGAAGGGATATTAATGAGGTCAATCAACTGATCAAGCAATTCGGTCAGATGAGTAAAATGATGAAGATGATGCAAGGAGGAAAAGGAAAACAAATGATGCAAATGCTTCAAGGATTTAAATAATTATGGAAATACTGGACGGAAAAAAACTATCCCAACAAATCAAGGAAGAAATCAAGCAGGCGGTTAGTCTGCGAAAAGAAAAAGGGGAGAAAATACCTCATTTGGCAGCGGTATTGGTTGGCAATGACGGTGCCAGTTTAACCTATGTTGGGAGTAAGGTGCGTTCTTGTGATCAAGTAGGTTTTAAATCTTCCCTGATCCGCCTGGAAAGCAGTATTACTGAAGAGGCACTACTCTCCAAAATCAGAGCCTTAAACAATGACGACACCTTGGATGGTTATATTGTTCAACTGCCACTTCCCAAGCACATAGACGAGGAAAAAATCCTATTGGCCGTCGATCCCAAAAAAGATGTAGATGGGTTCCATCCCTCCAATTTTGGTCGAATGGCATTGGAAATGGATTCCTTTATTCCTGCTACCCCTTTTGGTATTATGGAAATGCTAAGACGCAATGCGATAGACATTTCGGGAAAACACTGTGTGGTGATCGGCAGAAGTAATATTGTGGGTAGGCCCATCAGTATTTTGATGAGTCAAAAGGGTTACCCGGGTAATGCTACAGTAACTCTTGCTCACAGCAGAACTAAAGACATTGAACAGTTGACCCAAAAAGCAGATATCATTGTTTCTGCTCTGGGCATACCAGAATTCCTAAAAGCGGATATGGTCAAAGACGGTGTTATCGTCATTGATGTTGGAATCACAAGAGTCCCGGACGAATCTCATCCAAAGGGCTATGTTATAAAGGGTGATGTGGCTTATGACGAAGTCGCTAAAAAATCGAGCTACATTACGCCTGTACCGGGTGGAGTAGGACCCATGACCATCGCCATGTTATTGCAGAATACTTTGCTTTCTTGTGAGCGGAACGCTTAACTGGAATTAACTCGTTTTCTTCTTTTTTTCGAGAGGATTCTCCTCCATATTGTAAATGGTCAGTATCATCAGACCAAAGGCAATACTGGAGATAATCAATATTACGTTCGTAAGACCGCTAACACCGAAAGAGAGTCTGATCAAGATGGTACAGATCACAAACCCGGTGTTTCTGATCAATTGGCTGTAGCGTTCTGTGTATTGAAAAGAAAGGAGCAGTATGAGAACATCTGCCAAAATGAGAATGGTAAAAAATTCATTGTAAAAGATGGCATTGATGTCGGAGGTTGTCTGGAGGTAGACCAGTCCATAAATCCAGCTGTAAATACTGATAAAAGAGGTAATGATAAGGATAGGCAACAGAATCAGACTTACTGCTTTTTTGGAAGCGACAAAACTTTGTAGGTTGGGATTGAGGGGTTTTTTGGGCAACCTTGATCGTCCTTTGTTGAATAAGAAAATCAAAAAGAATATAATTAATACGCCCAATACGTCATAGATCAGTTGAACATTTTCTTGAGTGCTCATCCAATTGGCTTTTAGGTCTATCTTGGGGATGTCTGCAAAAATTCTTCGAATCAGGATGAGTGAAATGATTTCAAATTGTTTGGATACTGAAGTAGTAAATGATCGGGGAAGGTTGACGACCAAAAGATAGATCTCGTATACCAAAATGATTGAAAATGGGGTGTAGATGGCCGAAATGGGATCGATCAAAAGACTGCTTTCAAAAGAAATTTCAAACCAATTAAACTTTTTGGCGTAGATCAAAAACAGATGAATGATAAAACCGATCATGGACAGCCATAAGGTTGCGCGCTCGACTTTGTTCTGGTTTTTTGAGGAAAAAACCTTTATGAAGATGTTGTCAATGAATTGGTGCCAGGGCTTCATAAAAAATTTATTTTAATCATTTTGGGGCACACTCAAATATA
>JAAZUX010000116.1 GCA_018623955.1 Flavobacteriaceae bacterium
ACAATGACTCCATCGTATTAATTAATCAGAAAAACTTTGGATTTAAAATGCTTGAATTTCCTATTTACAAAGAAGAGGTTGAAAAAAAATGGCATGAATACGATTTTAAAGATCAAAACTTTTCGGAGGTTGATTATAATGATGACCAATGGAATAAAATTGATTTAAATCCAAACTTTGAAAATCACTTATTTTTTGAAAATTTATATTCTGAAGACCAATCTATACTTCAAGATGGAACCGTATGGTTCAGAACAAACTTTGATGTTCAAGATCCTGCGATTAAACACAATTTAATTTTTTCAAAAGGAATTGATGATTTTGATCAGACTTTCATTAATGGAGAAAATATTGGAAATACTTTCCTTCATCTTGATGAACGAAATTATAGTATTCCATTGGGACTATTAAAAAAGAAAAATAACGTATTATCAGTTCGGTTAACAGATTGGATGATGGGTGGGGGTTTTAGAGGCAAAGCTTATGTAATTTCAGCTAATGATTCGATTGGTTTGCCATACAAGGATTTCAAATACAAACACCAGGCAATCATAACCAATGGTTATTTGATGGTTCACAACTATAATGGAGATGATCTTCAAAAAAAAATTGTCAATGGTGAAGAAAAATTTTTAAAACCACATAACCTGAATGATCCCAATGAATATTCAATTCTTTATCACAGGATGCTAAAGCCAACAATTCCCTTTGGGATCAAAGGGGTTATTTGGTATCAAGGGGAGGCAAATGTTAGTAATTATTATGATTATTCTGTTCTTTTAGATGGAATGATAAGGGATTGGAGATCGCATTGGAACGATGACTTTTCATTTTACTTCGCCCAGATTGCTCCATTCATCTATTCAAAAAAGCAAAACTCTCAAGGACTTAGAGATGCTCAAAGAAAAGTTTTAAATATTACTCCAAAAACAGGTATGGCTATCTTGCTAGATATTGGAGAGGAAAACGACATTCACCCCAGAAACAAACAAGATGTTGGTAAAAGACTAGCATTATTAGCTTTGAAAAGGGATTATGGATTTAATATTATTGATTCCGGACCACTATACTCCAAACATGAGATAAAAAATGGATATATTGAAGTGGAATTTGATCATATTGGCTCAGGGTTAATAGCTAGAGGTGAACTGGCCGGTTTTGAAATTGCGGGAGCCGATGGTTTTTTTTACCCTGCCAATGCTCAAATCATAAACAACAAAGTACAGCTCCATTCGGTGAGCGTAAAAAAACCAATAAATGTAAGATATGGTTGGAAAAATTATTTTGATGCCACTTTATTCAATATTGAAGGACTTCCGGCCTCATCTTTCAGCTCACCCGATTAATAAAATAATAAGCTTATTTTTTTTACAATTTCTACTTTGTAGCCAAGCTCAATCTCCTATTGAGGAAAATTTGCAGTGGAAAGCCCATTGGATCACAGCCAATGGACAAAAAAACGAGCCCAACAATTGGACCGCATACGGCAAATCCTTTGAGCTTAAAAAAGTCCCTGCCAAGGCCATGGCCAAGATCGCTTGTGATTCAAAATACTGGATGTGGATCAATGGCAGATTGGCTGTATTTGAGGGGCAACTCAAAAGGGGCCCCAATCCCAACGACACCTACTATGACGAAGTAGATATCAGTCCATTTTTAAAACTAGGTGACAACAACATTTCCCTCTTGGTTTGGTATTTTGGAAAAGAAGGTTTTTCACACAAAAGCAGTGGTAAAGCCGGATTGATTTTTGACTGCCGGACCCCGGATTTTGAATTGATCTCAGACAGCAGTTGGAAGGCAGCCATCCGACCCGAATTTCAATCCGCAGGCCCTCCGTTGCCCAATTGGAGATTACCCGAGTCAAGTATAAGGTACGATGCCCGATTGGGCAATTTTGATTTTATCAATAACCCTCAAAAAACCCAAAAGTGGGATGATGCAATTTCCCTGGGGACATACCCTGCTTCTCCATGGAACAACTTGGTCAAACGTCCCATACCCCAGTGGAAAAACTACGGTTTAAAGCGGTATGAAAACCCCATTGCTTTTCCTTTTATAAGCACGGGAGATAGCATCGTTTGCCAACTTCCTTACAATGCCCATATCACCCCATATTTTAAGGTTGATGCCCCAGAGGGACAATTGATTTCGATAAAAACTGACCATTATAAAGGGGGAGGAGAGATCAATGTAAGAAGTGAATACATCACCACCCGGGGGGAGCAAGCCTATGAAAACCTCGGTTGGATGAATGGTGAAGAGGTCTATTACAGCATTCCCAAAGGAGTAAAGGTATTGGATCTCATGTACAGAGAAACCGGTTATGACACAGCCTTTTCAGGCTACTTTAGATCGAATGACGAATTTTTTAACACACTTTGGCAAAAGGCCAAACGGACACTTTATGTCACCATGCGAGATACCTATATGGATTGCCCGGACAGAGAGCGATCCCAATGGTGGGGAGATGTGGTCAATGAAAGTGGGGAGGCTTTTTATGCGCTCGACCTCAAAGGACAATTGTTGACCAAAAAGGGAATTTTGGAATTGATGGCATGGCAAAGAGCAGACAATACCATCTATTCCCCCATACCCAGTGGTAATTGGGAAAAGGAATTGCCGGGTCAGATGTTGGCCAGTGTGGGATATTTTGGTTTTTGGAATTACTATTTGAATACCGGGGACATGGAAACCCTCAAAAAAGTTTACCCCGGAGTAAAAAAATATCTCAATGTTTGGAAGTTGGATCAAAATGGAATTCTCATTGACAGGATCACAGAAAACACCAAAACAACCTGGTATTGGGGAGATTGGGGTGTCAATGTGGACAAAAAATTACTGATCAATGCCTGGTATTTTCTTGCACTCAAAGGGTATCACTTGATGGCATCAGCCTTGGGAGATCAAAATGAAGTGAGTTGGTCACAAGAAGCGATGGTTGATTTTAAGGAAGCCTTTAATCAATTTTTTTGGGACGGCCACAGTTATAAATCCCCGAATAATATGGCTGAGGCAGACGACCGTGCCCAGGCCTTGGCAGTGGTTTCTGGACTGGCGGAGGTTGACCAATACGATGCCTTGTACAAAGTTTTTCTCAGTCAGGAATTTTCCAGCCCCTATATGGAAAAGTATGTTTGCGAGGCCCTTTTTCAAATGGGTCAAGAGGACTATGCCCTAAAACGATTGAAAAAACGCTTTAAGTTTATGGTTGAGAGTAAGGAACATACCACCCTCTTTGAGGGTTGGGGTGCCGGTAAAGACGGTTTTGGAGGGGGCTCTACTAATCATGCATGGAGCGGAGGGGGCTTGACGATCTTGTCTCAATATGTATGTGGCCTCTATCCTATAGCTCCCGGATGGAAAAAGTTTAGGGTCAAACCCAACCTGGCCGGATTGTCCTATGCCAAAACAGGAAATATAACCATGGCGGGAAAGGTTGCCATTGCCCTTAAAAAAATCAGCAAGGGTATGGAGATTAAATTAACCGTTCCCGATCAAAGTGAAGCATTTTTATTTGTTCCTGTAGCTTATAAAAAAGTATACATCAACGGAGAAGTCAAAAACTCAAAAAAGAAGGATGATCAATACAATTTGATCCAACTCAATGGGGGAACTTACGAAATACTATACAGCTTTAATTAGCCCATTCACTTAAACTAAAAACCCTCCACTAAGGAGGGTTTTTAATACTGTTATTTTTTGAGGAGAACAATCACAGGATGATGGTCAGAGGCCCAACCTCCCATAGGAGTTTTCTTGTAAAGGTGTTGGGCGTTAAGGGCTTTTAAACCTTTAATAAAGATATAATCAATCCTCTTTTTACTTACTTTTTCAGTATTAAAGCTATTGGAAGTACCGTAATAAGGGTCGGATGTGGCAAGATTTTTTTGTACATCTTCAAAATCAGATTGCATTTTTTGGATGGGTGCTTGATCCGGGGTCAAGTTGAAATCTCCCGTGATGATAAGTGGTAAATTTTCTTGATTCAGTGCTTTTACCTTTTCGGTAATCAGATCAATTGATTTTGCTCTTGCCACCACTCCTCGGTGATCAAAATGGGTGTTAAAAACCCATATTTTCTCTTGGGTCATTCGGTTTTGGAACAGTCCGTAGGTACAGATGCGTTCCAAAGAGGCATCCCAACCTTTGGAGACGGTCTCCGGGGTTTCGGACAACCAAAAAGTATTGGATTCCAAAAGCTTATATTTTTCTTTTTGATAGAAAATGGGGCTGTATTCCCCTTTTGTTTTCCCATCTTTTCTACCCACTCCGATATGGTCATAGCCTTTTAATGCTTCAACCAAATCTTGCAATTGAGGGTAAACTACCTCTTGTAAGCCCACAAAATCAGCATTATCTTCCTTCAATAAAGAAGCGAC
>JAAZUX010000117.1 GCA_018623955.1 Flavobacteriaceae bacterium
CCCATGATTTTTAAAATCGAAACCTGAGGATCCCCCAATTTTCCATTTAGGGGTCAGTTCAATGTCCCCGGAAAACATGAGTGAATTGTTTGAAAAGTCATTTTGGTTTATCGAATTGTTGTAGGTTAGCGAGTAGGTAAGCCTGAGTGACCAAGGGATTTCAGCTCTGTATGAGGGATATTTATTTTTTTCTTCATTGTCTTCCTCTCTGTTGGTCTCATTGTTCATCCCAATGGTGTCTCCAAAAAGATCGTCAGCCCGACCTCCTCCAGAGGTATTTTCGAAATAACTGAGTGGATCTTCCTCTTCCTCTTCCTCTTCCTCTTTCTTTTTCTTGTCTTTTGAAAAGGTTGCGTTGGAAAAATTATAACCGGTATTCAAGTTGGCACTGGTTACCCTGAAAAGTCCACCCCCTTTACTGATATTGAACTCATTGATCCTTTGATTTTGTTCGTTCAAAGCATACATATCAAAGGTTGCTCCAACGTTAATGGATATTTCCTTGTCAAATAAATCTATACCCGTGGTCGCACGAACAGGACTCCATTTGAATTGATCAGCCACCATATTGTAACTGGTGCTAAGATTTAAGTTTTTGATCAATTGGATCTTTTTTAATTCGGTCTTTGTTGTATCGGGATCTACAATTTTTGCTTCAAAAACATTACTTACAGAAATCCCCATACTTTTGGACAAGCCTCTTGACGGAGTTCCATATAAACCACCTTCAAAACGCGTATACTCTCTCGTGTTTCCATCAGCGTCAATAATGTATTTATCGTAGTATTGGTCGAAACTTGGTGCGGAGCTGTAAGATATTGAGGGGCGAATGGTGTGTCTTATGGATCTGATTTTTTTATCCTCTTTAAAATTTACAGTTCCGTAGATGGTAGTGGCCATACTGAGGCCATAACTGTAGGTTCTAAAAGCACTGAATCCACTAATGGTATCTTTTTTTACGCCATCGATAAGCGGGTCATAGTCGTTGTATCTAATCGTTTTGGGTTGCCAGACCTCCCTGTAATTGGCACTGGCAGCTAAATTAAAATGTTTGAAAATTTTAAAATTAGTACTCAACGGAATTGAATGTATTGCACCCGACCTTGCATTGTCAAACATTTTACTGGTAAATAGGTCTTCCTCGGTAGTAATGACTCGGTTTTCGGCCCTGACGCTGTATTGTAAATTGATGTTTTGCAGTAAGCCCTTTTTGGGTCTGTCTTTGGGCTCAAAGGGAAAAATACGATCAATACTCCCCTGAAAAGTAGGTAGGGTGAGGTTGACACTTTTGGTGTTGGAGTTTTGAGACATATTGGCATTCATCGACAAATTGATGCTGGGGTTACCCGGTATTCTTTTGGAATAAGCCACGGATGAACTCAGAGTATTGTTGAGAAAGTTTGGACTGTTCAGCTGGTTGACAGACTCCCTAAAATAATCACTGGTTCCAAAGTTAACAGAAGCAGAAAAATTGGAATTGGGACTGGATTTTGGGTCCTTGGAATGGTTCCAGCGTATATTAAAAACCGTTGATTTTGCATAACCGGGAATGCCTTTTTCTCCGGTGATAAGATTTTCAAACCTCATGCTTAAACTTCCGCTAAAGTTATACATCTTGCGGTATTTGGAATCTGCTCTGAATCCATAACTCCCATTGCTGTAGTAATCACCGGTCATCGCCAGATCAAAATATTGTGACAAGGCGAGATAATACCCTCCATTTTGAAGGTAGTAGCCTCTGTTGTTACTTTCTCCAATGGTGGGAAATAAAAATCCCGATTGTTGTTTTTGTGACGATGGAAAATAAGCAAAAGGCAAGGCCAGGGGAGTGGGTACATCCGCAATGTACATGTTGGTAAACCCGGTTACAATCTTTCCCTGCGGAACCATTTTACCTTTTCGTATTCTAAAATAATAATCAGATTTATCCAGTTCACCACCGGTGGTTACTTTGGCATCCTTTATGTAATATACAGAGTCATTTTCCTTTTTGGTGTAAGCCGCATAAACATTCATTCCGTTTTGAGCGGATTTGGAATTCCAAATCAAAGCCTTTTGGGTATCAAAATTAAACCTTAAAGAATCCGGATAAATTTCATTGTTGATTTGTTTGAAATACGGGTTTTGAATCAAAACTCCCAAAGAGTCGGGAATCCTACCAGCAGTAACTTCATTTTTGGAATAATCCAAGATGATGATCCCGGCTTTGAGAATCATATCTTGATAATACAATTCGGCTTGGTCGTATAAGTAGAGCTTACTTTCCTTACGATTGATTCTTACATACTCCTTGGCGTTGTATTTTACCTTATCCAATAGGGTGGACTTCTTTTGGGCAATGGAATCTGTCAGTGTATTTTTTTCTATTTCAGCCGGGGTAGCAAGAGCAAGAGAATCAGCCGATATCTGCGATTGCAAGTGGTTGAGGCAAAAAAATATTAACAAACCTACTGTATAAATTGACTTTGTTTGCAAACCGAATAGTCCTAAATTTGTGATTCGTTAAATATTTGGTGATCAAAATTAAGGATATTTTTATTGTTGATTGCAGAATTAACTTTTAATTCAATGCTCTTTAAATCAATGCCCATACGTTTTTTAACGTTCCATTTGGTTCTCCTATTATACAACGGATTCTTTTTTAATCCATTGTATGGTCATTCTTTATCCAATAAAACTTTTGTTGTGGTTTTGGATGCGGGACATGGAGGTCATGACCCCGGTTGTGATCCAAATTGCAATAATTACGGTTTTTTTGAAAAGAAAATAGCGTTGAATATTACCTTGAAAATTGGAAAATTACTTGAAAAAAACAACAATATTAAGGTGATTTATACCCGTAAATCTGATGTGTATGTGGGTTTAAAGGAACGAGCTGGAATTGCCAATAAGGCCGATGCCGATCTATTCATTTCCATCCATTGTGATTCTTTTACTTCTTCTAAAGCTTTTGGAGCAGGAACTTTTGTTTTGGGACTTCATGCCAATCAAAGAAATTTTGAAATTGCCAAAAGGGAAAATTCTGTAATTTTTTATGAGGAAGATTATGAAAAAAAATACGACGGTTTTGATCCCAACAATCCCGAGTCTGTCATCAGCCTTACCTTAATGCAAGAAACCTATTCCAACCAAAGTATCGAAGCTGCGGCCACCATTCAGAAAAGCTTTGTCTCGAATTTGGGCAGAAAAGACAGAACGGTAAAGCAGGCGGGTTTTGTTGTTCTTAAATACACCTACATGCCCAGTGTCTTGGTGGAAACCGGTTTTTTGACCAATAAGAGAGAAGGGGCCTACCTCAACTCTAAAAAAGGTCAAAATGAAATGGCCAATGCCATTGCTAAGGCCATATTGAATTACAAAAACGAACTGGAAAAAGGGGTGGTGAATCAACAGCCGTTTGATGTGAAACAAGCTCCAAAAAAAATAACTAAAGTCACTCCAAATAAAACCAATGATATTCGTTTTAGGGTTCAATTGGCCGCAAGTAAAAATCCCATTGATGCCAAACCCTACAACTTTAAGGGTTTGAAAAACGTCATCAGAGATAAAGAAGGGGCTTTTTATAAATATTATTTTGGTAATTCAAATAACTATAAACAAATTCAAAAAGAACAGAGAAAAGCCCGCAGAGCAGGTTTCAAATCCGCCTTTATTGTCTCTTTCCGGGGAAATCAAAAGATCAAATTATCGGAGGCATTAGATGCACTGAAATAAACGCCATCCATAAAAAAAACATTAAGTTTGTATGTCTTGTAAACCAACATTAATTTGAAAATTACCAGAGAAATCAAAACAGCAATATTGGTCCTAGGGGGCGTTGCTCTGTTCATATATGGATACAGTTTTTTAAAGGGCAATGCCATTTTCAAGGACACCAAAACGGTTTATGCGATCTATCAAGAAGTTGAAGGTCTCATCTCGGGAGCCAAAGTGAGTATCAATGGTCTTAGTGTTGGCAAAATATCTAAAATTGATTTCCTTCCCAATACTACTAAAATTTTGGTGACCATGGACGTACGTGAGGAATTGGATTTTTCCAACAAGAGCACTGCCATGCTCTATGAGACCGGACTCATTGGTGGAAAAGCCATTGCCATTGTTCCTGTCTTCAATCCCAAAAGTGTGGTGAAAGACGGTGATACCTTGCAAACTACTGTAAAACCCGGATTGACAGAACTCATCAACCGTCAAATTGAACCCTTGCAGATCAAAATTGAAAGTATGCTGGCCAGTGCAGATTCACTGTTTTCTGGAGTGAGTAATGTTCTGGACAATGACACCCAAACCAACCTGAAAAGAACCTTAGAAAACCTTTCCACCACAACGATCAACCTGAACAAGGCCTCCCTGGCTGCGGTTGAGATATTGGATGCCAATC
>JAAZUX010000118.1 GCA_018623955.1 Flavobacteriaceae bacterium
ACACACGATTTTAACTTTACATGAAAACATTTTTCTTAGTATTTTTTATTTTTTCGACCACTCTATTGGCACAAAGAGTTGTTGAGGGTACAGTTTACCAAACAGGTACTGATCAACCCTTGCTTGGTGTAAACATTATCAAAAATGGCACTGTTGAAGGAATTACCACAGATTTTGACGGAAACTTCACCATTAATGACGCTAGTGCAGGCGATGTTTACACTTTCAGCTATGTAGGGTTTAAAACCCTTGAAGTCGTTATATCTGACTCAGATCAATTGACCATTTTTTTAGAACAGGACTCAGAATTCCTCGATGAAATCGTTGTTGTAGGATATGGTTCACAACGAAAAAGTAACGTGGTTGGATCAGTAGTTAGCGTAGAAGTGGATAAAGCCAATCAAGTTCCCACAACCAACGTCACTGAGTTGTTGAGGGGTCGCGCTGCCGGAGTGCAAGTCAACTTGGGTGATCCCCGACCCGGAGGATCTTCTAGTATCATAATACGTGGAAATGTATCCGTAGCAGGCGGTAATAATCCACTCATCATAGTAGATGGTTTACCCTTCGATAATTTAAATGATATTTCCCCCGACGATATTCAAAGCGTTGAAATTCTAAAAGACGCGGCATCTACAGCCATTTATGGAGCCCGAGCTTCCAATGGTGTTGTACTGGTCACGACCAAAAGAGCCCGTGAAGGATATTCCAGTTTCAATTACTCCGCTTATGTTACCACTCAATCCCTGACCAAAAATTTTGACATGTACAATGCAGTAGGGTTTTACAATTATCGTACTGATGCCTGGAAGGCCAGAACCGGATTGGCAAAACCCCCGGTAAAATTTGTTTGGAATGACTATGAATTGAACATGATTGAAAATGAAGATTTTGTGAATTGGGAAGACCTTGCCTTGCGAGATGCACTTTTGACCAACCATACGATCAGCTACTCTTCCGGAACGGAAAAATCAAGTATCTATTCCAGTTTGAATTACTTTTCACAAGACGGGATCATTCCCAATTCTGGTTTTGATCGTTTACAGTTTAAGTTGAATTACAGTCACCAGCTTACTGACAAAATCAGTCTCGACGGAATTTTCAACATCCAAAACGCCAATCAAAACAGAGAGACAGGGGGGATTTTCCTTGCCAGTTTAAGTCCTATAGCCAAGCCATTCGACGATGAGGGAAAATTGGTTAAGTACTATTTTGGACAAGAAAATTCAGTCGCCATAAATCCGCTGTGGGATCAAAATGAATCGATTGATGAAACAGAAACCAATCTTACAGACATCAGCCTAAAATTCAATTACGATATTACGCCCAAAATTACCTATTCGTTAAAAACATTTTACAGAAATAGAAATACAGACCAAGGAACTTACCGTTCCTCTAAACACTCTGCGGGAGACGAAGGTAATAATGGAATTGGAGTAATCATCGATACCCAATACAAGCAGTTGTTGATTGAACACATTTTGAATTACAACATTCTTGACAATGATCTTCACAATCTAGATTTTACAGGAGTACATGCTTTAGATGAGCAAAATTTCAAATACAATCAACTTGACAAATCAGATTTTGTGAATGATGCATTACAATATAATGGTTTGGCTTCCGAATTATTGAGCAATTCACGAAGCATCAACAGAAGGAGGGTTTTGTCTTTTATGGGGCGTTTTCGTTACTCCTACAAAGACAAATACCTGATGGAATTTACAACCAGAGCGGACGGAGCCTCCGTATTCTCTGAAGACAACAAATGGGGTTATTTCCCAGCTGTCTCATTTGCCTATAAAGCAGAAGAAGATTTGGATATTGACTATATTAATCAACTTAAAGTTCGAATGAGTTATGGAGCTACAGGAAATCAGGGAATCAATCCTCTGGAATCTTTGGGAGTAGCCGACTATAATCCCTATATTTTTGGTAATACTACCGTAAGTGGTTCATCGGCTTCTTCCAGACTGAGAAACCCGAGTTTAAAATGGGAAACGACTACGACCTTCAATACCGGTGTAGATTTTGGTTTATTCACCAACAAACTAAGGGGAACCATAGAGTACTATAAGGCCAACACAACAGACCTTTTACTCGACAGACAGTTGGCTTCCTCATCAGGATATAATGTTACCCGATTCAATGTAGGTGAATTGCAAAATCAAGGATTGGAATTCACTGTCAACGGTTCTGTGATTAATGGTAATGATCTTTCATTAGATCTGGGACTGATGTGGTCAACCAACAAGAACGAGATCGTTGCACTTACGGGAGAAACCCAGGTAGATTCGGTAACGGGAGAGGAGTATTTTATTGACATCACCGACTCCTCTGGCAGAAGACTTTCAATTGGGCAGTCCATCAATTCCTTATGGCTTCCCCAATACGACGGAATATATCAAGAGGCTGATCTCCTGCCGGGCAGTCCAGTATTTGCAGAAATTGGCGCAAAACCCGGTCACATCAAGGTGGTAGATCAAAATCAAGACGGTCTTATTGACATTAACGACAACGTTTTTGTCAATACTGATCCAGATTGGTTCGGCTCTTTCAATGCTACCCTACGATACAAAAATTTTGATCTGTTTGCAGACATATACATGGTACAAGGAGCAACAAGAATCAATTCTCTTCTGGCCAATGGTGAATTTTGGAAGGCTTCAATGAATGGTCCGGTTGTTCCCTACTATACCGACGATAATCCTTCTAAATCATGGCCAAAAGCCAACGCCAATGCAGCATGGTTAAAACACCTCAACTCATTTGCGGCTCAGGACGCCTCATACGTTCGTTTGAGAACGGTTACTGTTGGCTATAATTTTGACAAAGTCATGAAAGACTTTTTAAATCTCAAGTCCGGTAGGTTCTATTTCACTGGAACCAACCTATTGACCATCACCGATTTCTTGTCCTATTCCCCAGAACAAGACCTGAGAGCCGGCGTATTTCCCGAGACACTGAATATGACATTAGGATTAAAATTGAACTTCTAAAACGCAGTACGATGAAAAAAATTAAAATTTATGTTTCGACTTTATTCTTGGTACTCCTTAGTTCATGTTACCAAGATGATTTTTTAAAAGATGAGTTATTATCAAATAACTCTGTAGATTTTCTGTATTCCAGTTCTGATGGAATCGCCAACGCAGTCGTTGGATTATACTCCCTCAACAGAGAGCCATATCAACGCGACTGGTTTAATGGAGCCATTCCCTTGATCCTTCAAGCCAAAAGTGATATTTCTGCGGGAGTTGATGGAGAAATTTCTCTTTTTAGCAACTGCTTTTGGGGCTGTGGTCTAGGAGGGGATTACGGTACAGAGGCTGCCTATGGTTATCTGTGGGCCCACAACTACAGAATGATCGATATTGCCAACTCAATCATCCAAGGGGGAGATGCCCTAGTTGAAGCCGGAAATGACAGTCCCGAATTGATAAAAAACTTGTCTCAAGCAAAGACATTCAGAGCGCATTCTTACTTTACGCTCTACAGACTTTTCAAGAACATCTATGTTAAGACAGAACCCACAACTCCCGAAACTGCATTTGATCGCCCTGCGGAAAAATCTTCAAAGGAGGATATTTTCAAACTCATCAAAGAAGATCTTCAGTATGCCAGTGAAAACCTAGGATACACTTCTGAACATTTTGGCAGATGGAATAAGGGCGCGGTAGACCACCTCAGGGCCAAAGTCGAGTTATGGCTTGAAAATTACAGTGAAGCCGCCTCTATTGTAGACGGAATCATTAACAACGGACCCTATGCGCTAGTTAATGTCGATAAAGTTTTTGAAGGAGAGCTCAATCATTCCGAAACCTTATTTGCCATCAATTTTGAAAAAAACACCATTGGTGGTGGAGCTTGGCACCAGATGAATTGGCAAACGGTTGCCCATTACTCGGCAGTACCCGGTATGGTTCAGTCCCTTGAAAACGGTGGTGATGGCTTTGGCTTTATCACACTCAATCCATACGCTGCGGATTTATTAAATGAAAATCCAGGAGATAAGCGCAAAGAAAACTACTACGTTTTTGACTACAAATACAATGATGAGAAAACATTGCCAGGAGGAAAAAGCATTGGGGCCCCTCTAGACCTCTATCAAAACAGAGCGGAAGACGATGACTTTTTTATGTATTTCAAAAGACAAAGTCCGGGCGTTATCAAGTTTTTGGACCCCAGTGTTGATCCAACCGATAGAATGCACTTTAAAAACATCATGATATACAGAATAGCCGAAACTTATTTGATGGGAGCAGAAGCCCATTTGGAGTCAGGAAATTCAGCCAAAGCCCTTAACTATTTAAATGCTGTGCGAACTCGTGCCGGTATCAGCCCTGCGGCTACT
>JAAZUX010000119.1 GCA_018623955.1 Flavobacteriaceae bacterium
AAAGAAAAATATCGCAGCATGAATAAAAAATTAGAATTTTAAATACCAATAGTAGTTTGCTTTATCAATAATACGGCAAAGAAAATGATTTGTAAAAGATACAACTGATGGGGAAACCATCCCTTTACTGTTATCCGAAAATAATGAAAAATTGATTGTAAGAACAGGGCAACGGCTGTCCAACCGATGTAGTTTTGAAACGGTGCTTCTCCTCCATCAAAAACCCAGAAGTCCAATACCGGTGCAATGGGCTCGATCAACAGGTCGAGGAAAATCATCAAACCGACACCAATGACGATTCGCATAAATAGGTTTTGATAAAACTGCTGGGCTATGGCTCCTGTAATAATAGTTAACAAAGCCCAATTGACCCCTATGAGCAGTGGAACCCCCAAAACCTTATACCCCAGTGCATCTCCATATTGGTAATTCCCAAAAATCCAACCCCATTGTACGCCCAAAATTTCGGTAATCATCCCCGTCAAAAAACCTAAAAGAACCATTGGAAAAAACCATTTATGACTGTTACAATTGATCAATAACAGTACAAAATTGATTGATAAATTGAGAGGAGTGGCCGAAATAAACCATTCTGAATTGCCGTAAAGTATTCCCAAAATTCCACTGATATGGAACAACCAAATGATGGCGATAGAAATGTTTTCACGGTTTAATTTGATTGGAATCATCTCAAGCTTCAGGGTATTAAATCAGTGGCAATTTTGGCGGAGAGCAAACACAAAGGTATGCCACCGCCAGGATGTACACTCCCCCCACAAAAATATAAATTTTTTATTTTGGAACTGAAATTGGGATGCCTCAAGAAAGCGGCCATTTTATCGTTGCTAGAGCTCCCGTACAAGGCTCCTAAGTGAGAGGATGTTTTTTGTTCAATCAAGGGGGGGGTCAAAACTTCTTCTTCCTGAATCAAAGCATTTAAGTCTACTTTGAGAATGCGGTTGAGTTTGGCAATGGTTTTTTCTTTCAGCTCATTTTTGATTTGATCCCAATCCTGACCGTAGTCTGCAGGAGTGTTGATCATCACAAACCAGTTCTCTCCTCCTTTAGGAGCATCTGTTGGAACATCTTTTGAAGTAATGTTGACATAGACCGTAAAATCGTCGCTGGGTTTTTTTTGATTGAAGATGGCTTCAAATTCTGATTTGTAATCCTGAGAAAAAAATATGTTGTGTAAATCGAGCTGATCAAAAACCCTATTGATGCCCCAATAAAAGATGACCGCCGAACTGGAACGTTCTTGAGCTAAAATCCTCTCTGGGGGTTGGGTTTCTTTAAGAAGGTTTTTGTAGGTGGGGAAAACATCCATATTGGAAAGGACAATATCTGCCAGGAGGGTTTGATCCTTGGTTTTGACTCCAGTGGCCTTTCCTCTTTCCACAAGGATTTGATTGACTTTCTGCCCCAGATGAAAGGTGATGCCCTTAGTTTTTGCCAATTCAAAAAGGGATCGGCAAATCTGTTCCATTCCACCATCGGGCACAAAAGTTCCATACTCTTGTTCCAAGTGCTGTACCAGTGTCATGATGCCGGGGGTTTGGTAAGGTGAAGAGCCATTGTAGGTGGCATAACGGTCGTACATCTGGACCAAATGGGGTTCTTTGAGCTGAGCTGCATTGACAGCGTGCAGGTTTTGATTGATTTCGTAGAGGCTTAGATTGACCAGGGCCCTCAAGGTTTTTACGTTCAAAAACCCATTGAGTTTGTGAAGGGATTGCTCCAAAAACAAGGGGGCGGTCAAATCAAATTTTTTTTTGGCGCGTTTGAGGTATTTTTCCAATACCTCAGCTTTTACCCCCAACTTATTTTGGATCTCTTCCAGAAAAAGTTTTGGGTCGGCATAGGCGGTGACTTGGGTTTGATCCTCCCAAAAATACTGACAGGCGATTTTTTTCTTTTGATAAGTAAAAAAATCGCTAGCTTTCTCATTGTGAAGTTCAAATAATTCGTTGACGTAATGTGGCATGGTAAAAAGCGAAGGCCCGGCATCGAAACGATAGTCTCCCAAACTAAAAGCACTGAGTTTTCCTCCCGGATAGTTGTTGGCTTCAAAAACGGTAACCTGATAACCTTTTTTGGACAAACGTAGGGCCGCAGCAATGCCACCAATCCCTGCTCCTATAACAACTGCTGTTTTCATTTTTTAGAGGTAGGAGATTTGATGAATCCGGTGTCAGAGAGTACATAAAATCGTGCAAAGAGATCCTCACTGTACCAATGCTGGCTTCTTGTTTTTTTGATGATGGATGCATGGGTATTATCACGGTAGGCAAATTGTTTGACAGCCTCAAAACTGTCCCAAAGGCTGAGGGTTGCCTGTTGCACAAAGGGCCACTCCCCGATCCCTTTGAAGTATTGAACACCCTTAGCATTTTCTATGGCCTTACTGGCAGAGGGTACTGATCTCCAAAAGGCTAAGAGCCGTGAGAGACGTAAAGTGGCTCTGGTAATAACCGCCACAGGCAGTTCAGAATTATGGGTCTGTAATTTCTGCTCTTGAAATGGGTTTTGACCACTCCATAAACCGTGACTTTTTACAGGCAACATTTTAATGGTTCTGATGGAAGAGGATTTTTGATAATAGGTTTTAATTAAATCGTTTTCACTCAAAAAATCATCTGCCGATTTTTGGTTGTCCCAAACCCCTAAAAAGGCATAAGTGCCAAAATCCGGCCAAAGACTGAAGCCATTTCCACCACCGGTACCCATGAGTTTGAAGAACCTCAAACCACCTTTTTGTTGAAGTTTAGACGGAACAAGGCCCATTTGGGCGAAAGCCCAGCCTTTGTTTTTGCGAAATTTAAAAAATGTAATTGTCGTCAATCCTTCCATCTAAATCCTGATCATCCTATGATACTAAATTAGGGAAAAACTGTCAAAAGAACTGAAAAAATAAGGGGTTAAAAAAAACGCCTCTGCTAGGATTTTAGAATTTGACTTTAGGAGATAGTAGTTGCAGAGGCGCTAATAAACCAAATTGAATTTAAACTGTTTAAAGATATATAAAAAAACTCAAACAAAAAAGATTAAACAAAAAAAAATTAAATTCAGTTGTTCATACCGTTTTAGTGGATGTTACAAATTGACTATATTTGAACCACTATATTTATTATTATATGACACCTTCTTTTGTAGCCTTTGTGGTCATCGCCTCTACCATAGGGGTATTGATCGGAATTTTCATTGACCTCTCTAAAAAATAATCAGTCTTGAGGTCTCCTGTTCTTTTTGATAAATTCATTTATTTGTTGATCATTGCCAATGTGGTGGCCATGATATTGGAATCTCATGTCTCCATACGAAATGTTTATGGTAATTTTTTCACCATTTTTGAGGCGATATCAATTTATATTTTCTCTTTTGAATACCTGTATCGCATACGACTGGCCTACATGGACAAGCGTTTGAAAGGCATTTCAAAATATATCTTCAGTACCTATGGGTTGATTGATTTGATCTCCATTTTGCCCTTTTACCTCAACCAAGTCATAAGGGTAGATGGAAGATTCCTCAGAATACTTAGATTGTTCCGCCTGACTCGAATATTTAAGCTGGGACGCGACAGTAGTTCCCTGAAGCTATTCGTTAAAGCATTGAGGGGTGTAAAAAACGAATTGAGGTTCACGCTGTTTCTCTCTGCATTGGCCATTTTGTTCTCGGCTTCTGCCATCTATTATTTGGAAAATGAGGCTCAACCCGACAAGTTTTCCAGCATTACGGAATCCATTTGGTGGGCTACGGTCTCTTTGGCCACAGTGGGTTATGGTGATGTTTATCCCATCACTGCGGGGGGTAAGATTTTTGCCTCCATCATTTCTTTGATCGGGATCGGAATTGTAGCCATCCCCACGGGCATCATCTCCGCCTCTTTTGTGGAGGAAATCTATTTGGTAAGAAGAAAAAGAGAGGGTTAAAATTTAGTTCGTTATTGTATTTTATTTGACCGTGTAGGGAATGATTGTTACCCTTATTTTTAATTTTTTACCAAATCAATTCGTCTTTGATCCATATATTTTAACTTTTGCGGAATCATAGGTTTATTTTATCTCTGTTCTTCTAATTACAATTCAAAATGGTCAAGGCTTCCAATCTGTAGATGTTTCCATTTTTTGGAGATTTTCAAAAAAGAAATAAAATTCTCCAAATCATTTAGTTTATTGATAGCTTTGTAACTAAATGAAAAAGCGCATCAGCATCATCGGTTCCGGTTTTTCTTCTTTGTCGGCAGCTTGCTATTTGGCACAGTTGGGAGATCAAGTCGAAATTTTTGAGAAAAACAGTAGATCGGAAGAGCGTCGT
>JAAZUX010000005.1 GCA_018623955.1 Flavobacteriaceae bacterium
AGTGGTGGGGGTAAACGCCCATCATCATGCTGGATCGAGAAGGCCCACACATGGGGGCATTGGTATGGGCATTGAGAAAAGCCACTCCTGATCGGGCCAACTTACTCATATTTGGCGTTAAAGTTTGGGGATGTCCTTTGAGGGTTTCGATGCAATCGTTCAGGTCATCGATCATGATGAGCAATACATTAAGGTTTTTATTTTCCTGCTTTTCACACCCCAAAGAGCATAGGAACACAATCCACAACAGACTTTTTAATAAATGTATGTGTCTTTTTACGCCCATCTAAAATCAATTTTTAATGGCCTCTGTCATTGCCCGAGCCATGGCTGTGATGGCGTCAAAATCTCTTTCTTCAATTAATTTTTTATTCATCAAGCTAATCCCTACGCCCAGACAAACGGCTCCGTTTGCGATCCACTCAGCAGCGTTTTCGGCCGTTATCCCTCCGGTAGGCATAATGGCTATATGGGGCATGGGGGCTTTTACGGCTTTGAAGTAGGACAGGCCAAAATCGGCAGCGGGAAAAAGTTTGACCACATCTGCCCCCCATTCGTAGGCTTGTAAAATTTCTGAAGGGGTCATGGCACCCGAAAGAATGGGTTTTTGGTATTGATGCGCCATTTGTATCACTTCGGGTTTGCTGACCGGCGTGACCACAAATTGGGCACCGGCCTCGATAGCGGCTTGGGCGGTTTTTGCATCGATGACCGAACCTACGCCGGGAATGACCCCTTCTATTTGGGACAGCTTATTGATTTCTTCCAAAGCATTGGGCGTTCCCATGGTTACCTCTATGGCTTTGATACCGCCTCGATGAAGGGCATTTGCCAGTTCAAAAATGGGTTCGGACTCCGACAGGCGAATGATGGCGATCATCTTGGTTGCTAATAGTTGTTCTAAGAGATTGGTTCGTGACATGTTTTATCTTTTTACGTGGCCTTTGAGGTTGCCTTCACTTACCGATAGTATTTCTTTTGTACTTAGATAATTGATGTCTCCTTTGAGGGTTTGGGTCGTGGCGAAGGCAGCGGTGGCAAAATCAAGGGTTTTTTGCATTTCCCAATTGGAGAGCTTACCAAAAAGGATACCGGCGGCAAAGGCATCTCCCCCTCCCAATCGGTCTTTTATGGTGGTTGGAATTGAAAGACTTGACCATACTTTATCTCCCTGTTTTACCATTCCTCCCAATACGTTCTCGGTGGCATTGATCTGTTGCCGGATGGTCATGGCTATGGTTTCAAAATTTCCCGATTGCGAGATGAAATCAATGGCTTTTTTGGTGGCTTCTGTCAAGGCATCAAAATCATTTTGGGTTTTTATTTGGGCATCAAATACATCATTTACAGAACCGATGTTGCCCATTAGAATTGTTACATAGGGCAGTATTTCGGAAAAGGATTTTTTGGCAGTTGGTGCCGACCAAAGACTGCGTCTGAAATTCAGATCAAATACGACTTTACAATTTGTTTTTTGTGCCATTTTCAATCCGTTTAAAAGGGATTTTTGACAGCTTTCCGAAAGGGCGGGGGTGATTCCGGTAACCACAAAATGGGAGCTGTTTTCCAGGAAATTTTCCCAATCTTTTTCGCTTAAATTCCATTTTGCAAAAGAAGACTCCTTGCGATCATAGGTAATCTGAGTTGCTCTGATGGCAGTGCCGTGCTCTATATAATAGGTTCCCATTCTTCCTTTATCCATGGAAATGTTTTGGGGACCCACCCCATTTTGGTTGAGGAACATCAATGCTTTTTTGCCCAAGGGGTTTTCGGGTAAAGCGGTGATGAATTGTGTGGCTTGGCCCCAATGGGAGAGGTCGGCCAGTATATTGGCTTCGGCACCTGCAAATCCCATTTCCAAAGCATCCGATTGGACAATCAGGTCTTCATGTACTTGTGGACTGAGTCTTAAAAGAAGTTCACCAAAACCGGAGATGACTTGTCCCATACTAAGATAATGTATTGGAATAGCCCAGTAAACCACTGGCTAAAATGATGATGGCCAAACCGACCAACATGAGTTGAAAGGGTTTTTTGGCGTCTTTCCACTCTCCGGATCTCACTGCCCAAATGTTGCTGATGATAAGGGACAATCCCAAAAGCATGGGCCACCCAATAATGGGACCCATGGTTCCCATTAAAGCAGAACCTTGTCCATAGATGCCCAGGGCGGCAAACCAAAACAGCCCTGCCAAAATCGCCCATTTGTAGGCATTTCCCGATGCCGGGGCTCGAAAGGAATTCCAGCTTTTATTCTTAAATAATAGTACCACTGCATAGCCTAAATTCATGGTAAAGGCCCCCAAAAGTACTACGACCCAGGCTGCCAAACTGCTGTTGCGGGTGATGGCTCCCATTTTTTCGGCTTCCAGTGCAACCGGTGTGGCGTTGGCAAATCCTACATTGAGTAAAGCCGACAGCACTCCACAACTCACAGCAATGAATATTCCTTTGGACATGTTGGAGGGATCATTGGTATCGCCTGTTAATTTGTCTCTTTCAATTCCTGCTTTTGCGGTAAGGGCAACCCCTACCAACATGATGAATACAGCGATAATAACATAGGTGGTGGCGGGATTGGAAAAGGCGTTTTCGACTTGTAAAAGGGGGATAATGGACCCCACCGATGCGGCCAAGCCCATTACAATGCCATAGGTCAATGAAAGACCGATATAGGGTACGCTTTTGCCAAAAAGTATTCCGCCCACACCCCACAAAAATCCAAAGAGCATGCCTAAAAATAGGGCTTCGCTGGGTGCATTTGCGATGACCTGAAAAAGATTGGGAACGGCAAGAATGGCCCATGCAATGGGAAAAATAATCATGGCAATGGTAACGTGAACGATCCACCAGACCTCCCATTTGAGAGGCTCCATATACTTCATTCCCAAACCGAAACTCCCTTGAAAAAAGCTCGCCAGAATGACCAGTAAAAAAGGTAATAAAATCTCCATAATTGTTTTGGTTTAAATGGTTGTGGTAACTCTTTTTTTGATGAGGTAATCGTCGAGTGCCAAGACCGAACAGTCGTGGCCGATGCCACTGTTTTTGATGCCTCCATGAGGGAGGTAGATGGCGTATTTGACCCCGTTGATTTGAACTTCACCGAATTGGAGTTCATTGGCAAACCGGGCTTGACGTTCCACATCTTCGGTGAACAGATAGGAGGCCAAACCATATTCTGTATCATTGGCCAAAGTCAAGACTTCATCCTCTGTTTTGAATTTAAAAATAGGGGCTATGGGTCCAAAAGTTTCCTGTTTGTAGATCAGCATTTCGTTGTTGACATTACTCAGCACAGTGGGTTCAAACCAGTATCCTTTTTCAAAACCTTGAGGGATTTTTCCCCCGGTTTCAATTTTAGCTCCTTTGGCGATTGCATCTGCAACGATATCGATCATTTGTTGTTGCCCCTGACGATTGACCATCGGTCCCATGTCTGCATCGCTGTCTTTTCCAAAGCCCAGTTTGAGTTTTTTTACACGCTCAACATAAGTTTTAAGAAAGTTGTCGTAAATATTCTCATGAATGAAGAATCGGTTGGCTGCAACACAGATCTGGCCACAGTTCCCGAATTTGATGCCTACGGCCAAATCGAGGGCGGCATCCATATCGGCATCGTCAAAGACAATAAAAGGGGCATTGCCTCCCAATTCCATGCTTAGTTTTTTGATGCTGCTGCTGCTGTCTGCAATAACCTGTTTTCCTGTTTTTGTGGAACCAATCATGGTGACTACACTGGGAATATTACTTTTGGTCATGGTGGTTGCTACTTTTTCCGGTGCCCCGGTCAAGATGTTGACGACCCCTGCAGGGAAGTTGATTTCATGTAAAATTTCTCCAAGTAAATAGGCGGATACGGGTGAGATTTCTGAAGGTTTGATGATCAAACTACAGCCGGAGGCCAGTGCTGGGCCAATTTTAAATCCTACATTGAGCAGGGGAAAGTTCCAAGCCAAATAGGCGACTGCTACACCTGCCGCTTGGTGAACCATCACATGTTTGTGGGTGTTTTCCGGGTCGGGAATGGCTTCGTCTTTGATTTCTGACATGGCTTTGGGGTAAAACTCCAAGGCATTGGTAATGGCCTCGATATCTTCGTATGAGCCTTCATAGGTTTTTCCCATTTCGTGGATGATGGCCTGTCGTAAAATTGTTTCCTTTTCCAATATTGCAGTCCGCAATTTGGACATCCATTTGGTTCTTTCTGATAAACGCAATTCAGACCAATATTTAAATCCATCTTGTGCAGCTTCGAGTGCTTTTAGGGCATCGGCCTCATCGGCCCAAGCTACCTCGGCTATGGGTTTTTCATCGGCGGGACAGAGGATGGTCTTTTGGCCTCCATGGGTTGCCTCGACCAATGCTCCACCGATGTATAGTTTTAGTGATCCAAAATTCATTTTTCATTACGTTAATTGAATGGGGGAACTGGTTGAAAATTCCTTTAATGCGTCTGGGTCTATGTCGATTCCTAAACCGGGGGATTCGGGGATGTCAATATAGCCATTCTCCATTTGGACTGCAGGGAAAGTCAAGCGGTCTCTGATGGCATTTTCGGTACGGTCGTATTCTACAAAAATATCGGGGGGAAATAATCTACCGGGCAATGGTTCTATGTTGGCGATAAAATGTAAAGCGGCATGAAAACCGATTCCGGTTCCCCAAACATGGGGGATGACTTCTACACCAAAACTGCTGGCTAAACTTCCAATTCGTTTGGCTTCGGTCAAACCTCCGGAGGCACAAATTTCAACCTGAGCGATGTCCACAGATTTGTTTTGAAGCAGTTGAAGGAAACCATAGCGCAAATACTCACACTCCCCTCCGGCAATGGGTATGGAGGTTTTTTGGCGCAGTTGGGCATATTGATCATAAAACTCGGGAGACACAGGTTCTTCAAACCAGCCGATGTCGTAGGGTTCTATTTTCCGGGCCAATTCGGCGGCTTCTCTGAGTGAATAGGCATGATTGGAATCGACCATGAGTTGGATGTCGGGACCAATGGCAGCCCTCACATTTTTTACGTGACGCACATCGTCTTTTATGGACAAGCCCACTTTCATTTTAATGGCTTTGAAACCCTGGGCGACGTAGTCTTTGGCTTCAGCTACCAGATCTTCGACCAATGTTTTGCTTTCAGAAAAGTAAAGTCCTGTAGCATAGGGGACGACCTTTTTTCGATGTTGTCCTCCCAGTAGGGTACTGACGGGTAAATTTAAGGCTTTGCCTTTGATATCCCACAGGGCAATGTCAATGGCACTGATGGCAGCAAAAAGAACACTTCTTCTGGCGAAGTCCAGAGTCTTTCGATACATCTCAAACCACAGGGATTCGTTTTCCAATGGGTCTTTGCCGATCAAAATCGGTTCAAGCAAAGCAATCCCTTGTCGGATTACATCTGCGGGGCCGTAACCTTCACCCCAGCCATATATGCCCTCGTCAGTGGTTATTTTTACCACACAGATTCTCCTTTCGTTATAGGCCCACTGGGAAAAGAAAAAACTTTGTTCTAATTGATTGGAAAGAACATGGGTTTCTATTTTAATTATCTTCAACTTGTTGGTTTGTTTTATGTTCAATATAAAGAAAATGTTCAAATCTAATGGATGTCATTTTCGGAAATGAAATCAATGAATGGGTCAAACGCGCTTTAACAGCATCAACCTGAAATCCATTAAGGTTCTTCCGTTTTTTTTGATCCCTTTGATTTGGAGTGTTCCTTTTCCTTTTTTGAGTTTTAGTTTTCCTACTTTAAGGGACTTAAAATCTTTTACATACGATTCTTGTCGGACGACCCTGTCCTCTGAGGCTCCATATTCACCGGGGTTGTGAGCTTCTCTAATTTCACCTTGAATGCTTGCATCGCCAAAACTGACTTCAAAAAGGGAGCCAATGGCGTCTTCCGCACAGCTGTAGTAAACGGTTATTTCAAACTCTCCGTCTTGGGCCACCTCTGCCTCCCAACTGATGGTATCCTCCAGATTGATCCAATTGGTGAAGTAGGTACAATTGGGAAATCGATTGGAGCGTTTGATGTCTCCACTGGCAGTAGCGTCTCTGGCGGGGACTTGGGTGGTGTGCAGACTGGGATGACCAAGGTAGAAAGGACGGGTGTCATTGGCAGGAAGCTCTACCAATACCTCTTGCGACCATTTTTCTTTGGCCTTGCTCAAATCGGCCAAGACTTGGGGGTTTGTTTCACCAATATTTGTGGTTTGATTGGGATCATTGACCATGTCAAAAAGTTGGCCTTGATGATCCAAGCGATAGTTTTGATTTCTCAGGCTTAGTTTACCCCGCCAATAGTTGTAAATATAACGGTCTTTCCATAAGGGATTTTCCTCCATGATTAGAGGTTGAAGACTGATCCCATCAAGTGCTTTTTTGGGTTGAGATACGATGCCGGTTAAGCTTTTTAATGTAGGGAGGAGGTCAATGCCACTGGCAATTTCTTTGACGACTTTTCCTTGGGGAATTTTACCGAGCCAATTGATGATCATGGGGGATCGGACCCCTCCTTCATCCGTACTGCCTTTCCTTCCTTTCATTGCTCCATTCCAGCGATTGCCGTTGGGGCCATTGTCAGAAAGATAAATTACAATGGTGTTTTCCAGTAAATCGCTGTTTTTGAGTTGCTTCATAATTCGACCTACATTCCAGTCGATGTTTTCACACATGGCCAGTGCGGCTCGGGTGTGGTCGATTTGATTTTGATTTTTGGGAGGGCCGCCACTTCCAATTTGACTCAGCTTTTTGTCTTTGTATTTTTCCCAAAATCGGTCAGGGACCTGCATGGGACTGTGTGGAGTGTTGAAGGGGAGGTAGAGGAAAAAAGGCTGACGGGTATTTTTTTTGATAAAATCAATGCCGTGTTGGGTCAAGTCATCAATGATGAATCCGTCACCCCTTACCAAGTTTCCGTTGTGCTCCAGTAGGGGGTTGTAATAATTTCCCCAGTGACCGGAACAAAAACCATAATAGTCGTCAAACCCCCGACTGTTGGGGTGAAAAGGGGCTTGCATACCGTTGTGCCATTTGCCATAGGCCGCAGTTTGATAGCCTGCGGATTTGTAGACTTCTGCAATGGTTTCTTCATCCACATCCAATCTTTCTCCTCCTCTACTGGTACTGTAAACACCACCCCTAACGTGGTGCCTTCCTGTTAGGATCTCCGCTCGGGTAGGAGAACATACCGGACTGACAAAAAAGCGGTCGAAACGCGTCCCTGTTCTGGCTAATTTATCTATGTGGGGGGTTGATAAGTCCAGGTTGCCGTTGAGGCTTAGATCTCCCCAGCCCTGATCATCGGTGAGTATCAAAATGACACTGGGGAGATGATTTTTTTGAAATTGACAGCCCCAAATCAGTAATAAAAGTATGAGCGAAAAGGAATTTAGAATGATTTTTTTCATGCCTTAAAATAGTTAAAGGATTTTTTTAATCACTACAAAAATTCAAATAATTTTTTTAAGGATCAAATGTCTATGCTCAAACCCAACCCAAATAACTCTCTGATTTGCAATCTTTTAATAAGATCGTCATCGTATTGGATGTGTATGATCAAGTTGCTTGATATTTTGTCATTGACCTTGAGTCTGATGTTGGCATTCCATTCAAAATCAATGTTTTCAATCTTATTAAGATAGTTAACATATACATTGAACTTGTTGTCCATGGAGATGTTTTCCATCAAATTGGATTGAATAAATCCCGAAAGCGAAGCCCCCATAGATACAATATTGGTGGCGCCTCTTTCTACTCCAAAATATTTTTGGCCGGGGGATAGGTTTTGGGTGTAATCTTTGCTGACAAAAATTCCTCTGGCGGCCAATGGAGCAATATTAAACCACGCAACATCCCCTTCTTTATAGTACCATCCCAGGCCCATTTGAATGACAGCCGGAGAGAGAATTCTGGATATTTCTTCTTTTTGATCCTCACCGTCTTTTTTGAAATAACGGTAGCCCGGAAGCATTTGGGTTTTGAAATTGAAATAAGCAGAATAGTTCCAATAGGTGTTTACTTTTTTACTGACTACTGAGTTGATCTCGATTCGGTCATCGGCTTTTTTGAAAAAGGCATTTCCCGACAGATAGGTGGTTCCTATGGAAAGCATCAGGTTATTGTCCCATACCCATCCCTTTTCACTCAGATAATTGATATTGTAGTCGAGACTAAAAAGCCCTGTCATGGAATTTTCCCCCCCCGAAACCCAATTTTCAAAATAGGCTTGGTTAAAGGTGATTTGGGTTAACCCGAAGAACTTGAATTTACTTTTTTCTTCAGCGACCGCATTCAGTGAATCGGCGGAAATGCTATCTGTGGGCTGATTTTGTTGTGCATTTAGTAGGTTTAGAAATAAGGAAGCTGCCAAAAGATAAAAAAAAGTCTTCATGGATGATATCGTTCAATGTTTGGCTAAAATATTATAAAGTTATGGGAATGGTTGATTTTTTTTCCTCCATAACCATTTGAGGAATCTTTTTTGGCCTTCAGGGGCTATTTTAGTTAAGTCTTGCCATATTTTAATCAGATTTATATTGGATTGAGGAGCAAAAAATAACCTTAAGAATTTTCTGACGATTTGAATTCATTGGTTTTTTATATAACTTTATAATGAATTAAATGAAGATGAATGATGATGGGATTGAACGATATTCAGTATCTGTACGAGTTTTTATTTTGGGTTGTTATTTTTTTTATTCTCAAAAAAGTTTGGTACAAACCCGAAGTGAGATTGATTTATGGCTATAGCGTAGCTGTATTTAACCTTTTAGCTGTATTCTTTTTTTCACTTTCTTCGATTAGGGGGAACCTGAATATTATGGATGCTTTTGCCTTTGGGTTTTTGCATACTATGGTAGCAGTAGTAATGATTACCTTGGTTCATTTGAGTAAAAAAATTGAAAACAAGTCTTCATAGGTGTTTAAATATAGAATTATGAAAGGATTAGCCAATGCATTGTTTTTTTTAGTCACAGTTTCAACAACCTATTCTCAGGAGTGGATCATTGTTGACATTTTGGAGCAATCCAAAAAAGAGCTGGTTTATAAAGTCGATAACGGAGAAGAGGTAAAACGGGAAACGGTAAAAAACCCCTCCATCGTAAAGTTGATAAAGGATTATCAAGCAGAGGGATTTCAGTTGAAAGCGGTCACCCAAGGTGTGGAACTGGAGTTGAATGGGAATCTGCCCATGATCAATAATCGAAATAATAATTTCGGCATAGCTAATTTGAACCTTTTCAACAACAACCGTATCATGCTCTGGTTTGAAAAAAAGGAAGATTAAAATATATTGAAGGGACTTAGGAAGATCTAATTATGATTTATTTGAAAATGGATTTGAAAAAAAAACATATCCAAAAAACAATGTAAAAAGACAGTAAATCATAGTGTAAGGTATAATTAGCTGAAGATTATTTTCAAATTTGAAAACTAATTTTATCATAGCCATTGAAGCAGTTAAGAAATGAAGTGTATTTCCTATAAGAATAGGTTTGTTATAAATTCCACCTATTAAACTATTTTTTGACATCCAATTTATATAACTAAAACCCAAATATAGAGCTCCTAAAATCTGAAGAATTAAAATAAAAAAATGATTATCATCATTGGTAAGTAAAACAGAAATTTCATTAGGGAAAAAAGAAAATCCAAATCCATTGACAGCTAAAAATATAGCACTTATTGTCATTAAAGTTTTTGTGAACTTTCTATGAAAAGAATTTTCTTCATCATCTTTTTTCATAAGCCTATTATAATGTTACACTATTGTTGAATCCATACATTAAAATTCAACTTAGTACAAAATAGTACCATCACAGGAACAAAAAAAACCTCCTAAGTGGAGGGTTGTTGAGTTTATTTTTTGCTGCTAATAAAATATAAGATGGCAAAAAAGGCAAATAGTCCAATGTTTACGAGTGCCGTAGGTCCCCCTACAATACCGATGGCGATATGATATCCAATAATGGCGGTCCAAAGTAGGCAAGCCAGTGCCCAAAGAGAGCCAAAAGAATTCACGGAGTCTCCAGCCAATTCCGGAGTTTTCCATGTTAGAATAGCGAAAAAGATAAAAGTGACGCCCATGAATTGGCCTACTGCCAAAAGATGGGGGGTAACTTCCATATTTGCCATTTCAAAAAACATTGCGGTGGAAAATAATTGTCCCAAACCGTTGATCAAAAAGATGATGGATTGGGCTTTAAAGATGGTTTTTAATTGCATGGTTTTTTTTATAATTCTCTGTAAATTAGTTAAAAACAGCTGAGAAACCTATTTTAGAGAACTGTTTTTAGAGCGAATCAATTGCATTCCAAAAAACAGTAAACATAGGATAAGTGTACTCAGAGCAATATAATGGAAGATTTCGGGGTTTGCCCCTATAAATTTACCTTGGACACGGGAGATATAAGTCATGATCATCACAAAACCCACATAGTAGAAATAGGTCAAATGATGGGTTTTTCGATTTATTTTTTCGATTAGAAAGGGATAGATGACAATCATTAAATAAGCGATAAAACCACCTGCCAATCGTATTGGGATAATGGGCACATCATTTAAGTAGATCGAATAGGCCAAAAAGAAAAAATGGATCAAATGCATGATGGCAAAAACCCCAAGGGCTTTTTTGGTGATCTCAAGTGATTCGTTTTTCAGGGAAGCTTCTTTGTAAAGAAAAAAACAAAATAGGTAAATTCCTAAGGATAAACGCCCGGAGTAGCGGGCTGCATACCTGAAAACTTCATTGATGTTTGGTTCGACACTATAGAAGTACAGGAATAGCATGATTTCCAAAAGCACACCCCATGTGTAGCCTCTTTTGATTAAAAGGTTTTTCATAATTTTCAGAAGATACTAATATCCGAGGGCTTTGCCTATAAACGATCTGTCTTTTCAAAATCTTTGAGTGCAGCATCTGTGGACTTAAAAAGAAACCTGCAAATTGGAGGATTCAAAACGGGTATCTGACTTTTATGTTGGAATATATTCATCATTTCGTTTATTTCTAACTTTTTTATTTGGAAATTTACAGTGGGTCAAATGAGATAATACGGGTGTGTGAGAACAACTTAAAAGCAATTTTGCTGCCGATTGGATTTTATTGATTTAATTCCAAATCAATTAATGTTTTTAATTCATTGATTTTTTTGATTGAGTCCTCAGCAAATAATTTGAAAAGATTGATTATAAAAATCTTCATGTTTAATTGATTCCTAATTTCTCGATCATTTTTAATGTCCTGTAAAGTCATTGGGCTTGAATAAAATTTTTTGTAAAGACTGTCTTTATTTAAAGAGGTAATGGAATCGATTAAATGGTTTTCTTCAACTAAGTTGGAGAATTTCCAAAACATCATTTCATCTTGTTTTGCTTGGTCTTTTAAAACAGAGTAATTCCATGAATAATATCGGTTGAGTTGTTCGAATAGACGTTTATTTTCGATATACTCGATAGAGCCTGTTGATATCATTGACTTATAGTTTGTGTCATTACCAACAAAACCAAAATATCTCATCAGTTCATTGAATACTTTATTGGAAATTAGATCATCATTTAGGATGGATTCTATATTCTTAGTTCTTTTATCCAAACTTTTAGACATGGAATTGAAGATATTTAAGTCTTCTTCAAAATCAGAGAGAACTCCAATTAAACCTGCATTTTTGAGGTCGACTCTATCTTTTTGATTGAGGAGTTCTTGAATGTAGAATGAAATGGTGACCGAAAATACGATCACCAATATTTCGAATATATATCTGAAAGCAGAAGTATTGACAAAGCTTTTTTTCATTTTTTACATCATCAAGTGTGATTTATATATATAAATATATTGAATAATATATTTTAGTTTCATTTAACCTATCATTCGCAATAAAAATTAAAATTATAAAATCGAATTACGTTTATCATTTTGTATTTGTTTTTAAGGATTTATCCAAAGGTTGAAATTGATCACAAAACCAACCCCAGGAATTACATCATAAAATTTAGGCTCTCAAAATGTTCCTCAAAGCCAAATAATGTTGATGAATGATAGGTCCTTTGTAGTTAAAAATTACAGGAAGGTTTCTCATTTTGTCAATGTTGACAAATTCATTAATTTTCTTTTAGGAGTATCTTGAAAAAACACAGTTTATGATGTTGAAAGTAAATTTCAAATGGCAATCCATTAAAAACACCAATTTTTTGGTTATGATTTTATTCCTCTTGTTCAATATTGAGGTTTTTTGCCAAAGCATTCAATCTTATGACATTGTCGTCTATGGTGGCACCTCTTCGGGGATTACCGCTGCCATTCAAAGTTCCAGATTGGGTAAAAAAGTATTGTTGATTGAACCGGGTCATAGAATAGGAGGCTTAACCACCGGAGGTTTGGGTCAGACAGATATCGGGAACAAGCAAGCCATCGGTGGAATATCCAGAGAGTTTTATCAAAACATTAAAAGCCATTACCAAAAACAGGAAAATTGGAAATGGCAAAAGCGAGAGTCTTATAGAGATGGTGGTCAGACAACTTCTGATTCGAATGAAGATGCCATGTGGACGTTTGAACCCTCGGCAGCTCTAAAAGTCTTTAAGGACATGATAAGCAAGGAAAAGAACATAACCTTGGTCTATTCTCAGC